>JAGCRY010000117.1 GCA_017964465.1 Bacteroidales bacterium
GATAAAATCGAATACATAACGTATCCGGGCGACCGCAAAAGGTATTTCAGAATCAAGGTCAACACCCGTAAAAAGTTTTTGCAGGATATGCGACGCCATGTCGAAAAAATGCAAAAAATCAATCGTCTTGCCCTCGAACTCAAGCAGGACAAGGAATCCCGCACCGCCAAGAATATAAAGGCGATGCTCGAAAGCCTTGCTTTCTTTATGGATCAGATGGACAATTACGAAAAAAAGTTCCTGGCGGACGAGGTATAACAATCTGTAAATAATAACAATACATCAATCATAAAATGAATTTAAAAAAATCTCTAATGCTTATCCTTGCGGCAGGCTTGACGCTGAGTGTAAAGGCGCAGACCGACACCGCAGCCAACGCAGGGCCGCTAATCCTGACGTTGGATTCGGCAAAAGCATACGCCGTGCAGCACTCTAAAACGATGCGCACCGCCGACCTCAATATCCAAAAAGCGGAGTGGGCAAAATGGCAGGCTATCTCCAATATGCTCCTCAATGTGGACGGGTCGCTAAGTTATTCATCGTCGTATCCAAAGACAATCGACCTTATGGGACGAACTGTTGAGATGCCAGCGACTGGAACGCTCGGTCTCAATACATCAATCGCCATAAACGGACAGATGGTGATTGGCGTTCAACTCAGCAAGATGGCTATCGAAATGCAGGAACTCGCCAAACAAGGCAATGAAAACGACGTAAAAGCCGCTGCCACAACGTCTTACCTTTCCGTTCTCATTGCACAGGAAAGCAAAAAGACCATCGAAGACAGCCGCAAAAACCTCGAAAAATCATACAACAACGTTGTGCAACTCGCCAAAGTCGGCATGGCAGAACAGACCGACGCCGACCAGTTGAAAGTGCAGTTGATGGTATTGGACAACAACCTCCGCGCCGCCGACCGCAACATACAGCTCGCCAAGAGCGCACTCATCACAGCACTCGGCGCACCGCCGGCAAGTGAAGTGCAACTCTCAGAAACTCTCGACTATTTCTTTGAAAATGAGTCGATTGACGTTCCGGCGGGAAGCCTCGAAAGCAGTGTTGTGATGAAACAATTGGACATGAGCATCGACCTTGCAAAAAAACAGTGGACTCTCAGCCGTTGGGCGTATGGTCCAACACTTTCGGCAGCCTACGTTTATTCCGGCATCCATTATTTTGGAACGGCAGGTTTCGCCATGTCGCGCCCCCACACATTCAACTTCGCGCTCCAAGTGCCGATTTTCTCGTCAGGCAAGCGTTATTCAGCGGTAAAGCAGGCAAAAATCGACATCGACATCGCACAGACTCAGCGCGACCAGACTTTGGAGCAGTTGCAGGTACAGGAGATTCAATTGAAATACAACCTCTCCAACGCCATCGAGACCTACAACAGCAGCAAGGAATCATTGGAACTCTACCAAAAGATTTTCAAAAACTCATTGCAGAAGTTCAATGTCGGCACTATTTCGAGCAACGATTTGATTACCGTCAACAACAATCTCCTCAACGCGCAAGGCACTTACATCCAGAGCCTTTACCAGGTGATGAACGCGCAGACAGACTTGTTGAAACTTTATAACAACTTGTAAAAACACATCATAAAATGACAAAAATAAAATACTATTCGGTAATTTTGGCGGCGGCTGCATACGCGCTGTTGCCATCCTGCGGGTCATCGACGGAGACCACCGAGACCGAGCAGGAAAAAGTGGAGACCGTCTCCACAACGGAACTCAAAAAGCAGGAAATCATGCGCATCCTCACATTCTCGTCGGTTTTGCAGCCATACGAGAAGGTGTCGGTGGCTCCCGCACTCCAAGGCCGCATCACTAACCTCTACGTGGAGGTAGGCGACCGCGTTTCGCAGGGACAGATGTTGGCGAAGATGGACGAGACCCAGTATCTCTCCACTAAACTCAACTATGAAAACTCCAAGAAGGACTTCAACCGCATCAAAATCCTCAACGACTCCAACAACATCGCCAAGCAGACCTTCGACCAGGCTAAGTCGGGTCTTGACGTATTGGAGACCTCGCTCAAAAACCTCGAACAAAACACTTACCTCCGCGCACCGTTTGCGGGCGTCATCTCGGCACGCAACTACGAGCCGGGCGAACTCTTCACGGGTCAGGCAATATACGAACTCGTGAAAATCTCCACCCTCAAAGCCCTCGTGCAAGTGCCTGAGACATACGTGCCGGAAGTGAAGACGGGTATGAAAATCAACGTAAAGACCGACACATACAGCGACGAAGTGTTCCCGGCAACTGTTGAGATTGTATATCCCACCATTGACGAAAGGTCGCATACATTCGCCGTACAAATCAAAATCCCCAACGCCGCACAGAAACTCCGTCCCGGCATGTACGTAAGCACCTCCCTCGAACTCGGCAACGAAAAAACGTTGGTGGCACCCTACAACGCTGTACAGAAACTCCAAGGCAGCGACGAAAGGTTTGTATTCCTTAATGACAACGGCAGGGCAAAACGCGTGGTCGTAAAACTCGGACAGCGTTTTGACGACAACGTGGAAATCATCGCCAACGAAATCACAGAGGGCAAACAACTCGTAATCCAGGGTGTCGCAAAACTCCACGACGGCACACCGATAACAGTAAAAAATTAATTCATAATGCATAATTCATAATGCATAATTAAGGCATCCGCCGGACGGCAATTATGCATTTTGCATTGTGAATTATGCATTAAAAAAACAAAAGCAAATGAGTATTTACAAAACCGCGATAGAAAAACCAGTAACCACCGCGCTCATCTTTGTGGCGGTGATTATCATTGGTTTGTTTGCGCTCACGAAGTTGCCTATCGACCAATTCCCCGAGATGGAGCCGCCATACGTGTCGGTCATGTGTACCTATCCGGGCAACACGGGCTCCGAAATTGAGACAAACCTTACCAAGATGTTGGAAAACAGCCTCAACTCTGTTGAAGGTCTCGACGAAATGACATCCACATCCAAGGACAACATCGCACTTGTTACCATGAAATTCCAATGGGGACAGAATATGGACGAAGTGGTCAACGATGTGCGAAGCGCGTTGGACATGCTTTCCGACAACCTCCCCGACGGCGCGGGCAAGCCGATTGTGTTTAAGTTCAATACATCAATGATGCCTATCTTGATGTACGCCGTTACAGCCGACGAGAGTTACGCCGGCCTCGAAAAAATCCTCGAAGACAATGTTACCAACGTCCTCAACCGTGTGGACGGCATCGGCAACCTTTCGGTGGTCGGCGTGCCAGAGCGTTACGTTTATGTGGATGTTGACCAGACCAAAATCGACGCATTCGGCATCAGCCTCGAACAAGTGGCAAACGCCGTAGCCTCCAACAACCTCGACGTATCGTCGGGTACTGTGAAGATGGGTCGCGAGCAGTATGGTCTGCGTGTCAAGAGCGAATTTAAGGAAAGTTCCGAAATCAACAACCTTGTCGTAACCACCACGCCGCAAGGCAAGAAGGTGTTTGTCAAGGACATAGCAGTAGTGCGCGACACAATCAAAGACCTTTTCCTCGATTCTAAAATCAACTCACGCGAGGGCTGCCGTCTCATCATTATGAAACAGACCGGCGGCAACACGGTGCAGATTTGTAAGGACGTCAAGAAAATGATGGTTGACATCGAGAAGACCCTCCCGCCCGACGTCAAATTTGAGATTATCAACGACTCGTCAGACACCATCCAAAACTCCATCAACTCCCTCACCGAATCCGTGATGTACGCGTTGATATTTGTGGTGATGGTGGTGCTGTTTTTCCTCGGACAATGGAGGGCTACGCTCATCATTGCAATCTGTATCCCGATTTCGCTCATCGTGTCGTTCATCTACCTTTTGGGCGCCGACAGTTCTCTCAACATCATTTCGCTTTCGTCCCTCACCGTGGCAATCGGTATGGTGGTCGATGACGCGATTGTGGTCTTGGAAAATATCGACAAGCACATACAGCGCGGTTCGTCGCCGCGAGAGGCTGCCATCTACGCCACCAACGAGGTTTGGATTTCGGTAATTGCGACCACGCTCGTTACCTGCGCCGTATTTGTGCCGCTCACGATGCTTACCGGCGTTGCGGGCATCCTGTTCAAGGAATTGGGCTGGATTGTAACAATCTGCGTCTGCACATCTACTACCGTCGCAATCTCCCTTACCCCGATGCTCTCCTCCAAGATGCTCAAAGCAAGGGATGTCATCATGGAAAAACTCGGACGTGGCACCGGCAAGAAGCGCGGCAAATCGCTCTATGAACGCACCGTTTTGGCTGGTCTCAACTGGCTCGACCTCCAATACTCCAAACTCTTGGCTATTGCATTGAAGCACAAGGTGATAACGATTTCTGCAATCGTGATATTCTTCTTGCTGTCGCTCATTCCTGTATTTATGGAGAAGATTGGTATGGACTTCATGCCGAGGTCAGACGAAGGCAGGATGACCGTCACATTTGAACTCCAACGCGGTACTCGAATCGAGGAAGCCGCTAAGATAGGTCGCCGCATCGAGGCTGAAATGATGGCTAACAATCCCGAACTCAGGATTGTATCCACTACCCTCGGCTCCAACGAGGACGCGGGCATCTCGGCATTGATGTCTTCCACGAGCAACTACAAAGGTCAGATGTACATCCGTGCCACCAAGAAATGGCAGCGTGAACGCACGATTTTTGAGATTGCCAACGCCATCCGCGACCAGTTTGACAATACGCCCGAAGTGGTCAACTACACCGTATCAACATCGAGCGGCGGCGGCATGAGCAGCAACTCCATCGACGTGGAAATTTACGGCTACGACTTCGACGTCACCAACCGCATCGCCGAGGAACTCCAAACCAAATTGAAGGCTGTGGAAGGCGCAAAAGACGTGATAATCAGCCGCGAAGCAGACCGCGCCGAACTCCAATTGATTTTTGACAAGGAAAAGATTGCCGCCCTCGGACTTTCTACTGCAACTTTGGGTTCTTACATCCGCAACAAAATCAACGGCTACACAGCTGGCTACCTCAAAGAGGACGGCGACGAGTATTACATCCGCGTCCGTCTCCGCGAGGAAGACCGCAATTCGCTTGACAAAATCAACGAACTCACCATCAACACCCCGACCGGCGTGATGGTGAAGGTGAAGGAACTCGCCACAATCAAGGAATACTGGGCACCGCCGCAGATCGACCGCAAGACCCGTCAGCGTATGAACAAAGTTTCCGTAACGCCCGACGACGTGTCGCTCACCGATTTGGCTGAATCCATCCAAAAAATTCTCGACAAAATCGAGACCCCGTCCGACGTGAAGGTTATCATCGGCGGCGACTATGAGGAACAGCAGGAATCCTCCAAGGATATGTCGTTGCTCTTCTTGCTCATCATCATCTTGGTTTACATCGTGATGGCATCGCAGTTTGAATCGCTCTCCAAGCCTTTCATCATCATGATGTCGATACCGTTTGCTATTTCGGGTGTGATTTTCGCCCTCCTCATCACCGGCACAAACCTCAACATGGTGGGTATGCTCGGCGTGATAATGTTGGCAGGTATCGTGGTAAAGAACGGTATTGTGCTTGTCGATTACATCAATCTCATGCGCGACCGCGACTACGAACTCAACGAGGCTATCGTCCTTTCGGGTCGTTCACGTCTGCGTCCTGTGTTGATGACCGCCGCCACCACAATCCTCGGTATGATACCGATGGCATTGTCATCGGGCGAAGGTGCGGAGATTTGGGCGCCGATGGGCGTTGTGGTAATCGGTGGTTTGATAGTATCCACGGTAATCACCCTCATCATCGTCCCCGTACTCTACGCAATATTCTCCAAGCACGGCGAGCGCGATAAGAAGGACGAAGTGCGCAAAAACTTCGTATTCTACGATATGGACGACAACGCCGTATTCGACAGCCGCAAACCGATAGAAGATTAATTAACAATGGACAATTGACAATTGACAATTAGGATAATAACTGTCAATTGTCAATTGTCAATTATCAATTGAAAAAAATGAAAGCAGTATTTATAGTATTCAACCAGGCAAACACGGAGCGTGTGGAATACATGCTCGACCGCCTCGAAATCCGTGGCTACACGATGTGGGAGCAGGTGTTTGGTCAGGGCACCAACGACGGCGACCCTCGTCGCGGCACACACACATGGCC
>JAGCRY010000118.1 GCA_017964465.1 Bacteroidales bacterium
CAGTGCCTGTCGCGTTATTGACCTCATAATCCTCCTCGTCAGAGGCGTCCACATCGACGACAATCGTTCCCGGCTCGAGAAAGAAATCCTTCAACTGCGTGTCGTCTTGTGAATACAGATACACGTGGGTTGGTATTGAAATACGGGGATGGAACTCAAAGTGTCCATCCTTGACACGGGTCGTCTCAATAACCTTGAAATGGTCAAACTCGTCTTCCAGTCTAATTTTTGTTCCCTCTTTCAGTCCCTTGATGGTACCTTTCACGGTGCAATACTCGGGTTGGTTGTTACGGCATCCGCTGACGCCGATCATCAGCGCCACAGCCGCCACCATCAGACAGCAAACTGTGAGAATTTTAGTAATGTGTTTCATATTGGATTTGTTTTAAAACTTTCTTTATTTGTTATTGAGCGGCAAAAGTAATAGTTTTTCAATTTCTTTGGACGAAAAACATCAAATCACAACAAAATAAAAATGCAGACTTTCGGGCTATATCTCGATTTTTTGTTGAGATATAGCCCGAAAGTATGTAAAACTGTTGTTGAGGCTACTTTATGCCCTGATAAGTGCTTTCATGCGATTTATATCCTCCTCCACTCCCTCTTTCCCCCATTTGTCGGCCAAACGATACCATCGCAAAGCCTCCTTATAGTTTTGCTCCACCCCGTCGCCTTCTTCATAATGGATGGCTAAGTTATATGCAGCCTCCTCATTTTGCTTTTTGGCAGCACGGCGAAACCATTGCAGAGCTATTTTACTGTCTTTCGTCACAAAAGAACCCTCGGCATAGGCAACTCCAACAGAGTTTTGTGCATACTCATCGCCTTGTTCAGCCGCTTTCATAGCCCAGAAAAATTCCAATTCATCGTTTTGCTCCACACCAATGCCTTTCCGATAATAACATGAAAGATCGTATTGTCCCCAAGCACAACCGCCTTCCGCCGATTTTATTATCCAGCGGATGGCCGCAGGCAAATTCTTCCGCACCCCTTCGCCATAGCGATAGCGTGTGGAAAGGGTCCACATCGCCAGGGAGTCCCCCTTTTTCACCGCTCGCTTAAGCCAATAGATATGCTTGGCTAAATCCTTTTCACAGCCTTCACCGTAATAATAGCAATTAGCAAGGTTATGCATTGCTTCCCTGTTGCCATGGTCGGCAGCTCGCTGATACCACTCCACCGCATTAGTATAGTCAACATCGCATCCACGGCCATAGTAATAACACAAACCGACAGCAAATTCAGCATAATGATCTCCGTGTGCAGCTGCCATTCGATACAATTCCAAAGCTTTGACGTGGTCGCATTGTAAATGTCGTTCTCCAAGATCGTATGCGTAGGCGAGACGGTAAATCTCCAAAATCTGCTCGTTCGACAACTTTTTGCCGGATTCGTGCAGCGCAACCGCTTCCTCATACGTCAAGGGGGCGGATTTCTTGGGTGCTTTCTTTTTCATAGTTTGTTGAAGCCTGATGAGTTAGCAATACATTATCTTGACCTGAAAATATCACAAGTCCTATTACATTTCTTCAAGCTTACTAATAAACTCATCGCGAGACATTCCCAAATCGCGAATAGCGTTGCGAACAATGAATTCCGGAATAGGTTCTACATGCGTTTGGAAAACAACGGCACGTTTCAGACCATTCTTTGTCCATATCTCGTGACCACCCACAGTGCGCAAAGGATGTAAACCTAACAGAGTCAAGATGTCGCGAAATTCCTTAACCGAAATGTTGGATAACTTCTTCATGCCATTGCTGCTATACGCATCGGAGTCGATACTTTCTCGTAATTAATGTGCCCGCCAAGCAATTTGGACATTTCGGGTTTGCGAATCAAGCGGCTGAATGCTGGCGGGGTGAGTTTTTTCTCCGTGACTTTCCAGCCGTGGTCTCGCAGATCGTCCCAAAGTGTGCCCAACTCAAGACAGGTTTCGACATATATCTGAAAACGCTCGAAGAAATTCTTTACCGCATCGCCATAATCCTTGCCCGATGTGCTGATATCAAGCGAAGGACAATAGGCAATCAGGTTGTCACCCTCCCTGAAGATATAGTACTCTATCGAAAAACGATACTCTTCTTGTTTGCTATTTTTATGTTCCATAATCCGTTTCTTCTTTGAACTTGCAAAAATACATAAATTACGAATACAAACGGATACCTTAGAATGCTGAGACGTTACACGCAACGTCTCTATATTCTAATTAACCCGCAGATACGGTCCCGTGACAGACCCCTTATCCTCCGCCATCGCCTTGGGCGTTCCCTCGAAGATGATGTCGCCGCCCATGGCTCCGCCGCCCTTACCGAAGGCGATGTGGTGGATGGTGTCCTCGTCGTTGAGCGACTTGTCGAAATCCACCAGCTTGTGGATGTCTAACTCGCGGATCTCGCCTAATCCGCCGCAGCGCGGACAGCTGCCCGAGGGGTGGTTGAACGAGAAGGCGTCGGAGTAGCCCACGAAGGGTTGCCCGATGCGCGAAAAGAGCAGACGCAGCAGGGCATAGATGTCGGTGTAGGTGCCGACGGTGGAGCGCGAGTTGGAGGCCGGCTTGCGCTGTTCGATGACGATGGGCAGGATTCTGGATGTCGCCCACGTGCGGCCGCCCGTACTTGGGCA
>JAGCRY010000119.1 GCA_017964465.1 Bacteroidales bacterium
GATCATGAAATTTACCGACATCCACAAAGTGTTGCTCCTGGGGTCGGGAGCGTTGAAAATTGGCGAGGCAGGCGAGTTTGACTACTCCGGCTCGCAGGCCCTCAAAGCACTCAAAGAGGAAGGCATCGAGACCGTCCTCGTGAACCCAAACATCGCCACTGTGCAGACATCCGACAAGGTGGCGGACAAGATTTATTTCCTGCCCGTAACGCCCGAATTTGTCGAAAAAGTTATCGCCAAGGAGCGTCCTGACGGCATCCTGTTGTCGTTTGGCGGACAGACCGCATTGAACTGCGGCGTCGCGCTCCACCGTCAGGGCATTTTGGAAAAATACAACGTCCGCGTCATCGGCACGCCCGTAGAGGCAATCATCGACACCGAAGACCGCGACATTTTCAATCAGAAGTTGGCAGAAATTAATGTTAACTTCACAAAATCCCACGCCACAGAAACCGTTGACGAAGCCTTGAAAGCCGCCAACGAACTCGGCTACCCCGTCATTCTCCGCGCCGCATACGCTTTGGGTGGTCTTGGAAGTGGTTTTTGCAACAACGATGACGAACTCCGCAGCCTTGCATCAAAGGCGTTCACATATTCCAATCAGGTTTTGGTGGAAAAATCCCTCAAAGGTTGGAAGGAAATCGAATACGAAGTGGTGCGCGACCGTTACGACAACTGCATCACGGTCTGCAATATGGAAAACTTCGACCCATTGGGCATCCACACCGGCGAATCAATCGTTGTGGCTCCAAGTCAGACGCTTACGAACTCCGAATTCCACAAACTACGCGAAATTGCCATCAAAATAATCCGCCACATCGGCATCGTCGGCGAATGTAACGTACAATACGCCCTCGACCCCAACTCCGAGGATTACAGGGTGATAGAGGTCAATGCAAGACTTTCGCGCTCATCGGCGTTGGCATCCAAGGCAACCGGATATCCATTGGCATTCGTTGCCGCCAAACTCGGTCTCGGATACGGCCTCCACGAACTCAAAAACACTGTCACAAAGGTAACTACGGCTTGCTTTGAACCTGCGTTGGACTACTGCGTGGTGAAAATCCCGCGTTGGGACCTCAACAAATTCGTCGGCGTCAGCAAGGAAATCGGCTCGGCGATGAAGTCGGTCGGCGAAATTATGGCAATCGGTAGGACGTTTGAGGAGGCAATACAGAAGGGTCTGAGGATGATTGGTCAGGGTATGCACGGATTCATCGCCAATAAGCACATCGACAACATCCAAAAGGAACTCACCGAGCCAACGGATATGAGGATTTTTGCCATTGCGGACGCTTTTGCCAATGGCTTTACAGTTGACCAAATCCACGACCTCACCAAGATAGACAAGTGGTTCATTTACAGACTGAAATACATTTTTGACCTCGGCGAAAAGGCCAAGAAATTCAACAACGTTCAGGAGATAACCGACGATATGATGCGCGAACTCAAACGCGCCGGATTCTCCGACTTCCAAATCGCAAAAATCGTCTATAAGCATACAGCCGTTGACATCACCGCCGATATGCTCAAAGTGCGCGAACACCGCAAAGCATTGGGTATCACGCCGTTTGTAAAGCAAATCGACACCCTCGCTGCCGAATATCCTGCGCAGACCAATTATCTCTACATCACTTACCACGGCACGGAGCACGACATCGATTTTTATGACGACAAACAGTCGGTAATCGTACTCGGCTCGGGCGCGTACCGCATCGGCAGTTCCGTGGAGTTTGATTGGTGCGGCGTCAATGCAATCAACACTATCCGCAAACGTGGTTTCAGGGCGATTATGATTAATTATAACCCCGAAACCGTCTCCACCGACTACGACACTTGCGACCGTCTTTATTTTGACGAACTTTCATACGAGCGCGTCCTCGACATCTACGACCTCGAACAGCCTCGCGGCGTGGTTGTTAGCACCGGCGGGCAGATTCCTAACAACCTCGCGATGCGTCTTTATGAAGCCAATGTCCCCGTCCTCGGCACATCGCCGCTCGACATCGACAAGGCGGAAGACCGCAACAAATTTTCCGAACTCTGCGACAGTCTGAAAATCGACCAACCCAAATGGAAGGAACTCACTCACGTTGACGACATTATGAAATTTGCCGACGAGGTTGGCTTCCCGCTCCTGATACGTCCTTCATACGTGCTTTCGGGCGCGGCGATGAGCGTAGTCAGCAACAAGACCGAACTTGGACATTTCCTCGAACTCGCCGCAATGGTTTCCAAGCAATATCCCGTGGTGGTTACTCAATTCTTGGAAAATACCAAAGAGGTTGATTTTGACGCAGTTGCGCAGAACGGCGAATTGGTATTGTACGCCATCAGCGAACATCAGGAATTTGCGGGCGTTCACTCCGGCGATGCCACGATGCTATTCCCGCCGCAAAAGTTGTACGTGGAGACAGTACGCCGTATCAAACAGATTGCCAAGAAGTTGGCAAAGGCGTTGAACATCTCCGGACCCTTCAATATGCAGTTTTTGGCAAAGGACAACGACGTCAAGGTCATCGAGCTCAACCTCCGCGCCTCGCGTTCGTTCCCGTTTGTATCCAAGGTGCTGAAATGCAATTTCATAGAGTACGCCACCGACATTATGCTCGGTCTCAAAGTTACCCCGCCGTCCAAGACACTCTTTGACCTCGAATACGTGGGCGTCAAGGCTCCACAATTCTCCTTTGCGCGTCTTGCGAAGGCAGACCCGACACTTGGCGTAGAGATGGCATCCACGGGCGAAGTTGGCTGTTTGGGCGAGAATTATTACGAGGCAATCCTCAAATCGATGCTCTCCGTAGGCTACAAAATCCCCGAGAAGAACATCCTGATTTCGTCGGGCCCCATTAAGAGCAAGATGACGCTCTTGCAGCCCGTCAAGATGCTCAAAGAGCGCGGCTACAACATCTTCTGCACGCAAGGTTCGTCCAATTTCTTCCACGACAACGGCGTGGAGACCACAGTTGTTCATTGGCCCGACGACGACCGCAAGCCCAACATCGCCGAGATGATCAAGGAGCACAAGTTTGACCTCGTGATCAACGTGCCCAAAAACCTCTCCAAGACTGAGCTTGACAAGGATTACGTAATCCGCCGCCTTGCCATCGACTTCAACATCCCACTCCTCACCAACGCCCGCCTCGCCGCCGCCTTCATCGGCGCATTCCTCAGGTACGGCATAGACGACTTGAAGATCAAGGCGTGGAATGAGTATTAATTTTCTCAATTCATAATTCACAATTCATAATGCATAATTGCCATCCGGCAGAAGCCTAATTATGCATTATGGATTGTTATTTAATATTCCCTCAGCAAAAACGCCATATAATGCGGCAGTGTCAATAGGTTGTCTTTGTAACCGACGTTGTAGTCGCCGAGTTTGATGGCAGATTTTACGTGGTATTTTTCATAATGAGCAAGGATGGTCTTGGTGCTTTTGGCATTACCATTGACAGCCTTCACCTCCACGAGCGTACACTCGCCCTTGTAACGCATCACAAAATCCACCTCCAACCCCGAATCCTTGCGGAAATAATATAGTTTGCGCTCCATCTTGCAAAAAATATCCGCTATAAGATTCTCAAACACAGCACCTTTGTATGCGAGAAGATTGCCTTGGAGAATATCAGCCTGAGTGCCTTTTTCCAACATTGATACAAACAGCCCCGTATCTGCCATATAAATTTTGAAAACATCATTCTCCGCATTGCCGTCCAAAGGCAACTCTGTGATTTGCAAGTTTCTACAACGGCAGATGATGCCCGCGTCTTCTATCCATTGAAGGCTTCCCTCGTAGTGCGATGCCTTGGCGTTTTTGCGGATAAGCGAGTATTGAAACTTCTTATTATCTTTGCTCAATTGTTGCGGAATAGATTCAAAACATTCACGTATTCGCGGCTTGATACTATCGTCGGCATATTTCACCATATCATCTTCATATTCATTAACGATAGCGTGTTGAATATTAAGCACTTGATTGAGGTCGTGGGTGTTTACAAAAGCATTGACAGCCTCAGGCATTCCGCCCGTAATTACATATTGCAAAAGAAGTTTTTTCATTTGCTGATGTATCGCTTCCGGCACGGGCGTTACCGTTTTGAGACATTCGTTGATTTTTGAAATAATGGCGTCAGGAATGCCGTTTGCCCACAGAAACTCCTCAAAATCAAGCGGAAACATATTGATGATACTTTCATAACCGACAGGCACGGAA
>JAGCRY010000120.1 GCA_017964465.1 Bacteroidales bacterium
GCTTAATAATTTCGTGAAGTTGCATGTCTGATTATTCATTTCCTTTAATGCTGCAAAGTTAAGCGGAAATGACGGGATAGGCAAATCGAATGTTTCAAAAATGAAATTGTACATTTTTTATTTTATGTGCATCCTGAACGAAAGGTAGAACATCGCGGGGCGTCCTGTTGAGTATGTCGGCATGCCTACAACTTCACCCACGTTGCCGCCGTCGATGAGGTATTGGGTGTTGGTGATATTTCGACCGGAGATGCCTACGTCGTAAGTGATGTGTCTTTTGGTCCATTGGAATCCGGCGTTGGCGTTGAAGATGATGTACGCGCCTTGTGTGTATTCGGGAGTGTTGGAGTCGTCGAAAAAGACCTTTGACTGAGTGTAAAATGATGGGTAGAAGTATATGCACTTATTGCCTGGGAGTGCGTGCCGCCAGTTGAATCCCATGTCGTACATGAATTGAGGCATCATCGCAAACTGGTTGCCGGCGTTATCCTGTGCTTTGCCGTTCATGTCCTTGTCGCCAAAATGCCCGCCGCAGTATGTGAAGTCGGCAAAGACGCCCACGTTTGGATTGAATGCGTAAACGCCTGAAAATTCTGCGCCTACGCCGTATGCGAGGCCGTTGTCGTCGTATATGTAGGAGAGTGCACCGTTTTCTGATGTGCCGAGTCCCGCAATGACAGTCTGGAAGTGTTTCCAGTCAAAATAATAGACTGCTGCGGTGTATGAGAAGTGTCCGTACCGCGAGATGCCTTTGATGCCGAGTTCGTAGTTGTATGTCATTTCGGGCGAGAGGTTTATCACTTTGTCTGGTTTGAAGTCGAAGTACACCATGCCCGGGCGTCGGCCTTTTGACACGCTTAGGAAGATGTTGTGGGTGGTGTCCACCATATAGTTGAGTACGGCGCGTCCCACCCACGATTTGTAGTTATTGTGGTCGGTCCATACGGTCTCACCTTTGGTGTTTGTGTAGATGATGGAGCCGAGTATCGGTGCGGCGTCGCTGCCCGAATAATATCCGGTGTACACGGTTTCGTAAGTGCCGCGTATGCCTAATGTGAGGTAGAATTTTGGCGCGAAGTTCCAGGTGAAGTCAGCGAATACGCTTGCTTCGTGGTTTCGGTTATAATCTACCTCCTCCTCAAAGTGGTTGTTGGTGAGTTCTGCGCAAGAATACGCTTTCAGATTAGAGATGCTTTCCCCGATGTCGAATTTGCTCACGAGCCCTTCTATCGAGCCGCCGCTTAATGCGCCCACCATATTTTTTGCGAACTCGTCGGACTCTACGAGTTCCGTGAGGGTTTCGAGCATCACGTTGGAGACAAGGTTCCTGGTGTCATTGTAGAAATCGGGTGTCTTATCCCACGATATTACATCAAACCACTGGCTGAATTGCTGGTCCATCCGCGTCTTGATGCGCTCTGCTATCATATTGTTGAGTTTTACGCATAGTTCGTCCATCTGGGTGCTGTAATCCGCGTATTTTTCCTTTCCCATATTGATTAAGCCGGTGATTCCATTTTGGATACCGTTGATGATGGATTCTGGCATTGATGCGAGCGATGCCCTCATGGATTTGCCCACAACATTGGCGTAGATGTAGTGGAAGTTGCCACGTAATTTGTACGAGTGCTGAGTTTTTTCGTAGAAGTACGATGCTCCGACGAATCCGTTTAGCTTGTTGTTGGCGGACTGCCAATCGAGCCTCAGCTCTTGGCTTACCTGTTGTCCTTTGGCGTATTGACCTCCTTCGATGATATTTATCAGGGTTCCGTCTGCGTCAAATGATTCTTTGCTGTCGTATGCCCTTAGTCCGGTGATGCTGCTGAGCTTGAAGTGGTCGCCGAGTTCTGAGTCGAGATGCATTAGCACGCCGCCGGTTTTGCGTTTGAAGTATAGTTCGTCATCGCCGTGTGTGAGGAATGCGTCGTCGAATGGCGATCTGTCGGTTTCGATTATTTCGCCGTTGCGGTTGAACCGGGTCTTGCTCAGGTAGGCGTAGCCTGGCGCGTCGTCATTTTGCATGTCGAACACAAGGTTAAGGTCGGTTTTGCTGCCGAAATGGAATGTTGAAGAGTTGCGGACGGCGATTGTGTTTTTGCCGTTTAGTCGTCCACCCGTGTTGTTTTTAATGATGCCGTCGTATGCGTTGTATTGGAATGCAAGGCGGTTGGCAAAACTTTTGCCTGCCGGAGTGTTGAGCACGCCGACTACTTTGCGCTGGTTGTAGTTGCCGTACAGCATGGCGATGTCCACGCCAAATTCGTCTGTTGGTTTATTTCTGATGAATTCCACTGCGCCAATCTCTGCGCCGCGTCCGTAGAGTGTTCCCTGTGGTCCTTTGGACACTTCCACACGCTCCATGTCGTAATGGTCGAGGAATGAAGCTTGCATTCGCGAGATGGAAACGCCATCCATAAACACCGATATTCGCGATTGACCGTAGCTGTAAGGCTCGTCGGACGCCACGCCGCGTATCGAGTACACTGGATATTGGACGCTTGGTGCGGATATTACAAATCCAGGTACGGTTTGGGCTACGTCTTCGATGCTGTATATTGCTGATTGTCTGATTCTTGACGAATCAAGTACGCTCAGTGTGATTGGCACGTCGATGTTTCTTTGGAGACGTTTTTGGGTGGAAACGTACATTGCGGCTATTTCCTGCGTTTCGCGGTATTTGAGCACGATGTCGGCTCTGCCGCTGCTGGCTTTGATGGTTTCGGCGAGGTATCCGGCGTAGTTGATCGAGACGTCATAATCTTCGTACTCTTGCGGCACGGTTAGGGTGTAATTGCCGTCGAGGTCGGTTAGAGTGGCGATTTTTGTGCCTTCTACGTTGATATATGCGCCGACGAGGCTGACGCCTTTGTCGGTCTTCACTGTGCCGGACATGATAATTTGTCCTTGCACTGTTATGGTTATGAGCGCAAATAATATTGCGAGTGTGATTTTTTTAGTAATTGTTGACGACATTGTTTTCTTCTTTTTGGTTTAAACCCGCAAAATTAGTGCAAAATGTCGTGATTTGCAAGTTTTTTTTCGTATTTCGTATGAAAAATGTCGCAAAAACTATTTTATGTGCATCCTGAATGACAGGTAGTATGTGGCGGGTGCGCCGACCTCGAATGTTGGCAGTCCGACGACTTCGCCAGCGTTTCCGCCGTCCACGATGTACTCTGTGTTTGTGATGTTTCGTCCATAAACTCCAAGGTCGTATGTGATGCGTCCTTTTCTCCATTGGATTCCGGCGTTTGCGTTGATGAGTATGAACGAGCCTTGTACGAGTTCGGGGTTGTTGGCGAAGTCGAAGTAAATTTTCGACTGGGTGTATAATGAGGGGTAGAAATATATGACTTTTGAGCCGGATAGATGATGTTTCCAGTTCAGTCCCATGTCATACATGTATTCAGGCATCATTGCAAACTTGTTGCCGGCGGTCGCCTGTTTGTTGCCTTTCATATCTTTGTCCCTGAAGGTTCCGCCGGAATACGAGAAGTCGGCGAAGATGCTCACGTTGTCGTTGAATGTGTATGTTCCTGAAAGTTCCACACCCCTTCCGTATGCGTTTCCGTTGTCGTCGGAGACGTATGTGAGTGCGCCTGATGGGGATGCCGTGCCGCGTGCCGCAACTGATGTCTGGAAGTTTTTCCAGTCGTAATAGTAGGCGGCGATCGCGTATGAAAGGTGTCCATATTTTGTACGACCCTTTATGCCGAGTTCGTAGCTGTATGTGAGTTCGGGGTTGAGCGACACGGTGTCGTCCTGCTTGTAGTTGAAGTATATCATGCCCGGGCGACGGCCTTTGGATGCGCTCACATAGAGGTTGTGGGTTTCATTGAAGAGCCAGCTCACGATGGCACGTCCCACCCATGATTTATAATTTTTGTCTGTCCATGAGATTTCTCCGTTAGTGGAGTTGTAGAGGATGTGTTTGAGCAATGGCGCTTCGAGACTTGTGGACGAGTAGCCGGTTTTGGATATTTCGTATATTCCCCTGACGCCGAGTGTGAGGTAAAGTTTTGGTGCAAAGTTCCATGTGACGTCGGCGAATACTGTTGCCTCGTGTGTGCGGTTGTAGTCGGTCTCGTCCTCGGCGTGGTAGTTGTTGAGGGGTTGGGCGGAGAACGGCGCAAGTTTTGCGAGACCAGAATCGAAGTCTATGTTTTTTACGATGCTTTCGCCGGTCATGTGCAGCTGGTCAAAGATGTATCTTACACCGTATGCGTCCGCCTGGAGGAGTCCGTTGATTTCGTCGATGATTGTTTCCGTGATGATTGTTTTTGTGTCGTTGAAGAAGTCCGGGGTCTTTTCCCAGTAGATATTATTGTCGAACCATTTGTTGAATTGATCTGTTACTTGGCTTCGGATGTTTGAGGAGACGCTTGTGGCGAAGTTTGAGATGATTTGGTCCATGATGTCGCCTACCCTTGCGCCGTTCACTATTTCGTTTTCAAAGGGTTTGAAAGTCTTTTTTTGTTCTTCAGCCCAGGTTTGGATGAGCTGTTCCACGTTTCCGATGATTTCCTCGGGCAGTGATGCGAGGCTTGTTTTCATGTTTTTTCCCAGTGCTAATGGGAAGATGTATCGGAGGTTGCCGGAGAAGTTGTAATTGTGTTTGTTGTGTTCATAGAAATATGACGCGCCGAAGAAGCCGTTTAATTTTGAGGCGTTTGTAGTTTCGTCCTTTTCACCTATAGACCAGTTGCAGCGGAGTTCTTGGCTTACCTGGGAACCTTTTGTTATTTCTTTGGCATTGACGATGTCGAGCATTGTGCCGTCCACGTCAAAAACTTCGTCAGTATTGAAAAACCTCACGCCAGTTGTGCTGGTGAATGTGAAGTTGTCCTTTTTTGGGTCTCCATGGTCAATTTGCATGAGGCCTCCGCCAAATTCGCGTTTCATGTGGAGGTCTTTGCCGAGGTTGAGGCTGGCGGTTGTGAATGGCGACTTGTTATGGGTCGTTGCCTCGCCTTTGGCGTTGAATTGTTTTTTGCTCTGGTAGGAATAGCCAGGGTTGTCGTCTTTCTGGTAGTCGAAGACGAGGTGGAGGTCGGTTTTTGAGCCGAGGTGGAATGTTGAGGAGTTACGGAGCGCAATGGTGTTTAAGCCGTTGAGCCGTCCGCCCGCCGTGTTTTTGATGAAGCCGTCGCGTGCGTTATAGTCAAAGGCGAGACGGTTTGCAAATTTTTTGCCGATGGGTGTGTTTATTACGCCAACGACCTTGCGCTGGTTGTAGTTTCCATAGAGCATTGAGAGGTCGATTTCAAATTCGTCGGTCGGTTTTTTCCTGATGAACTCCACGGCGCCAAGTTCCGCGCCTCGTCCGTATAGGGTTCCCTGGGGGCCTTTGGCGACTTCCATACGTTCCATGTCATATTGTTCCATGTTGGAGACTTGGATGCGCGATATTGAAATTCCGTCCATGAACACTGAAATACGTGACTGTCCATAACTCTCTGGCTCATCGGAACATACGCCGCGAATGTTGTAGAATACGACTTGGGCGTCCGGCACAGTGGCTTTGAATCCCGGCACGAAGTTGGACATTTCGTCAACGCCGTAGAGACTTGTCTGTCGGATTTTTGTGGAGTCGATGATACTCAGCGCGATAGGCACATCCATGAGTCGCTGGATACGTTTCTGCGTTGATACCTGGATTTCATTGATGCTCTGCGTCTCGCGGTCGCGCAGTTCGATGTCAAATTTGCCTTCCGATACGAAAATGGTTTCCGATAGGTATCCGGCGTAACTGATTGTCACAGTGTTGCCTGCATATCGGTCGGGGATTGTCAGTGAGTATTTGCCGTCGAGGTCGGTGAGCGTGGCGATTCTTGTGCTGTCCACGGTGATGTATGCGCCAACCAAGTTTACGCCCCTGTCGGTTTTCACAGTTCCATGCATGGTAATTTGCGCCTGAGCCGCAACTGCGATGCAGGTGAGGATAATCGAGAGCGCGATTTTGTTTATTGTTTTGTATATTTTGCCCATTTTCTTCCAGTTTTTTTACAACTCCAAATTTTTGTTTCGCAAAAATAATGCCGCCAATGTTTTGTATTGGTGGGTGATGCGTGCTGAAATTGCTTTTAAGTGGCAAATTTATATTAAAAAGTTTTGATTTGCAAGTATTTTTGACTTGTACCTTATTTCTATATGCAAAAAACAACTTTTTTTCTAAAAAATTTAGTACCTTTGCAGCCAAAACTTCGGTAATGCGATACAAAATTTCACTTGCCTACAATGGCGAAAAATATCACGGTTGGCAGGTTCAGCCCAATGCTACTACGGTGCAGGAGGTCTTGGACAAGTGCCTGGGGATGCTATTGCACACGACGGTGGAGACTGTGGGCTGCGGTAGGACGGATGCTGGAGTTCACGCGGCGGATTTTGTGGCGCATTTCGATTGTGATGTTGCGGGCGCGGATGAGGCGAGGTTTGTGGGCAAACTCAATCGGTTTTTGCCGCAGGATATTGTGGTTTTTGGGATTTCGGTGGTTGACGACGATTTCAATGCACGGTTTTCCGCCAAGAGCCGCACTTATAAGTACCTGATTCACACGCGGAAAGACCCGTTTTTGAATGATTGTTCGTGGTATTATCCCCACGGTCTCGATGTGCAGAAGATGAACGAAGGTTGCAAAATTTTGATGCAACATACGGATTTTGCATCGTTTTGCAAGACGGGCGGCGACAATGGCACCACAATTTGCCATCTCGCTGAGGCTCAGTTTGTTGAAGATGGTCATCGGATAACATTTACCATCACTGCCGACAGATTTTTGCGCAATATGGTACGCGCTGTGGTAGGGACGTTGACGGATTTGGGCAACGGGCGGATTTCGCTCGTTGACCTCCAAAAAATCATCGAATCCAAAAACCGTTGCTCCGCCGGGCAATCCGTGCCGGCTAAGGCGTTGAGTTTGGTGAAAGTTGATTATTAAAAAAAATTATATAAATGACACTGATAAAATCTATTTCGGGAATACGTGGCACGATAGGCGGCAAGTCGGGCGACAACCTCACGCCGTTTGACATCGTGAAATTCACCACGGCATATTCCAAGTGGCTCAAAACCCAATCGCAAAAGCCTAAATATAAGGTAGTTGTGGGACGTGATGCGAGGATTTCTGGTCCTGATGTCAAGAATATCGTAATCGGTACGCTGACATTTTGCGGTGTTGATGTGGTTGACATCGACCTTGCAACTACTCCTACGACCGAAATTGCCGTTACGGAGTTCAATGCTGACGGCGGCATCATCCTGACCGCGAGCCACAATCCTACGCAGTGGAACGCCCTGAAACTCTTGAACAAGGATGGCGAGTTTCTCAATGCTGAGGATGGCAAGTTCATCATCGACAATTCCATCAATGCCGAGCAAGATACTGAGTTTGTGGATGTTATGAATCTCGGCAAGGTTCAGAAGGTTGACAATTTTGAGGACATACATATTAATAAGGTGTTGGCGTTGGATTTGGTGGATGTTGACGCCATCAAGAAAGCCAATTTAACGGTCTGCGTCGATACCATCAATTCTGTGGGCGGCATTGCTGTTCCAAAACTCCTCAAAGCCTTGGGTGTCAATAATTTCACTATCATCAACGACACACCCGACGGCAATTTTGCGCACAATCCCGAGCCGTTGAAACAGAATTTGGTTTCGCTTTCGGAGGCTGTCAAGGCGCAGAAGGCTGACGTTGGATTTGCTGTTGACCCCGATGTCGATAGGCTTGCGATAATGCAGGAGGACGGCGAAATGTTTGGCGAGGAATACACCCTTGTTGCAGTTGCCGATTACATACTCCAACATCATAACGGCAACACAGTCAGCAACTTGTCGTCGAGCCGCGCACTCCGCGACGTTACCGAAAATGCGGGCGGCAAGTATGATGCAGCGGCTGTGGGCGAGTTGAATGTAGTTACCAAAATGAAACAAAACCACGCTATCATCGGCGGCGAAGGCAACGGCGGCGTCATCTATCCCGAATTGCATTATGGCAGGGATTCCATCGTTGGTATCGCGTTGTTTCTCACGTACTTGGCTAAGAGGAAAATCAAGGTTTCGGAGTTGAAGGCTACATATCCGCAGTATTATATGAGCAAAAACAAGATTCAACTCACGCCCGAAATCAATGTTGATGCCATCTTGCAGAAAGTCAACGAGTTGTATTCCGCACAACCCGACGTA
>JAGCRY010000121.1 GCA_017964465.1 Bacteroidales bacterium
GCCTCGGCATCCTGCAAATTGGGCGCGTTGATATTGATGGAAAGGCACTCGCCGCCCACTACGGCATACGCCACGCCGCCCGACAATCCGACGCGGGAAACTCGCTTGCCAAAATCACAGTAAGCAAAAAGTTCGGTTTTATTGACGTCAAAAAACTCCACCACGTCGCCGACTGCCGCCAAAATAATATCTCCGTCGCAACACATATCGACGACGCCGCAATCCACCGGAATTGCCGGCAAAAAATTGAAAATCCGTCCGCCCTTGCAGATGTCGATGCTGCCGTCGCCATAGCCCAACGTCCAGAATTTGCCATCAGCATCCGCCACAGAAGCCGTCAACGATGCCGACGAAAGCCCGGCAGTCCTTGTGAGGGTGTTAATCTCGCCGTCGCCATCAATAGTGAACGCACCATGCGCACAGCGGCAAAAAACACCGCCGCCATACCTGTGCCACGCCTTCACGTCGCCAAACGACGGCCGCAAAGTCCACTGCGCAGAGGCGGTGAAGGATGTCAAAAGAAGGAGGGATAATATGTTAATTAATCTTGACACGGTCGGGGTTGTTTGCGATAAACGCCGCCCAGGAATTTGAGCCGGATTTTTGGATTGGAAGGCGCTTTTGGTAATGATGACAGACGGCGGCGGCAAGGGCATCGGTGGCGTCGTATTTATCGGGAAACTCATTGATTTTTACAGTATTAGCCAACATTCTCGCTACTTGCTCCTTTGACGCGGAGCCGGAGCCGGTGATTGCAAGTTTTATCTTGCGCGGCTCGTACTCAAACACCTGCATTCCGGCATTGACCGCCGCCGCAATCGCAACACCCTGAGCGCGACCAAGTTTGAGCATCGACTGCGCGTTTTTCTCATAAAACTGCGCCTCTATCGCCAACTCCTCCGGCTTGTAACTCGCCGCAAGTCCCGACACACGGTCGTAAATCATTTTCAATTTTAGGTAAGTATCCTTTACATTGTGGATGTCGAGGATACCGATTGCAAGGCAGTTGATTTTGCTGCCGTTGCACTCGATAACGCCATATCCCATAAAATTAGTGCCAGGGTCTATGCCTAAAATGGTCATATTCAAGTGATTGAAATAATTGAAGTAATCGAAGTAATTGAATACTACCGACAATCAACTTCTGCCGTATGGCAATTATGCATTATACATTGTGCATTATGCATTTAGTCAATGCGGACGCGCAATTTCTCCATAAATTCGCGGAGCGGCGCAATGCGGTCGGAGGCGGCGATGGTATCGAGGATGCCGAATGCCTTTGCATAGTAATCCTCAATGATATTTTGAACTGCGGCATCAACCTTGTATTCAGCGAAATAATCACGGGCTATTTGAAGTTTTTCTTCAAAACCGTAACTCTTGTTGGCGTAGAAGGTTTTCCACTCCCCTATCCTTTCCGACGGCATCAACTCCGTCATCTTGTGGTAAAAGACGGTCTTCTTGCACTCGTTGACGTCGCCGCCTACGGGTTTGCCGAGGACTTCGGGCGTGGAGTACATATCGAGGTAGTCGTCCTGCATCTGGAACGCAATGCCAAAACTGATACCGGCGTCATACAACTTCTGCGCATCATCCTCAGACGCACCACCAATCAACGCGCCAATTTTAAGACAGGCGGCGGGCAGGACGGCGGTTTTGAGGGTTATCATCTTGATATAATCGTCGAGAGTAACATCGTCGCTTGTCTCAAAATCCATATCAAACTGCTGACCTTCGCAGACTTCGATGGCGGTCTTGTGGTACAAATCCATAATTTGCTTGCGAACATTCTCCGGCGCGGCAAATACGTATTGAGATGCTATGTACATCATTCCGTCGCCCGAAAGTATCGCCACATTGTCGTTCCATTTGGCGTTGACGGTTGGCTTTTTGCGGCGGAGTTTGGAATTGTCCATAATGTCGTCGTGCAAGAGCGTGAAATTATGAAAAATCTCCATACCAACGGCAGGTTTCACAGCGGCTGTTACGTCGTCGCTAAAAACGTTGCAAGCCATCAGCGCAAATACCGGTCTGAGCCTCTTGCCGCCAAGCGACAGGATGTATCTAATCGGCTCGTAAAAATTGCTCGGCTCTGCGGGCAAATTCATATTCTTGATTTCGTCCTCAACGAGGGCGCGGAGTTCGTTGAAAGTTTTCATTATTGTATGTTAAAGTTTTGCGATTTCGTCGGGGGTGAGGCCGGTGAGTTGTACGATTTGGTCGATGGGAAGGCCCATTGATTTTGCTTTGCGGGCGGTTTCAAAGATTTGTTGCTTGGCACCTTCCGCACGTCCTTCAGCACGACCTTCAGCACGGCCCGCTTCAAGTCCTTCTATACGTCCTTCGGCGTAGCCATCCTCTTTCGCGGTCTCAAAGACATCGAGCGTGTCGCGATAATGCTTGAGCGACGACTCGTACCGTTCGCGCTCCATCGTGCCAAGATGCGCCACCTCGGCGAGTTCGCCCAATCTTTTAAATACCGCATTCTGCGCCGCCCACGGCATACGATCCAAAATGTTCATATTCTTAAAAATAAAAATCCATTTCTCAAAATAAGTTTCACATTCTTCCTGTTCCTTTGTGAACAGAGGAAGTTGTAAGAATGTCATCCTGACATCCGTGGAGAAGACATTCTTATGCTGCACGTCCATCAGCACTACATCGGTGCGGAAGTCAGGCATATCGGGCAGTTGGAAGTTCATAAAGGCGACAAAATAGACAGCCTTGATGTCATAGCGCCATTCCTTGCCCTTCTCGCCTTGTCGGGAGATTGCTCGCGACAAGTAGTAAATGCTGCGCTTCTTGAAAAAGCCTTGCTTCTTGTTCTGCATCTCCACGATGACTTTCTTGCCGTCGGATGTCGTGCACAACACATCGTAAATCAAGAGGCGGTCGTCCTCATAATCTGTAACCTGTTCCTTGTCCGAAAAGGACAAGTCCACAATATGCACCACACCCTCCAACAAGGTGTTCAAAAAGTCCAACAACAACGGCTTGCTGATTTCCTGCCCGAAGACAATCTTGAAGCCTTCGTCGGTGAAGGGGTTTACAAATCGTCCCATAGTCGCAATATTTTTATCGTTGCAAATCTAATCAATAAATCATTAACAAACAAATCTTTTTTCACCGTCAATTATCCCATTCTCTATTAATCCAACCCCATCGACACCGTCACGCCAAACTTGATGTTGCTCGTGCGGTAACTCGTCGAAATGAGCGGATTCGTGATGTTGTGGTTGTAATAGAGGCGAACCTTGAAACGCTGTGAGATTTGGTAGTCGGCGGTGGACTTGATGGAGTAACTGCGCTGACCGGCGGAAATTTCGTTGTAGAGTTCCTCGATTTCGCGGAGGATGGTCTTGTCGTCGTTGATTACAAAATCTACACGGAGGTCGAGGTCGCTCTTGGTGCGCGTAACGCCCGAGGCGGTCTTGATGTTGAAGGGCAACTGCGCAAACTTGTAACCAAATCCAATCACCCATTCCTTCTTGTATGCCTCCGAAATTTGGGAGTTGGCAAAGGCGAGAGTGATAAGGCGGGTGCGGCGGTATTCCATCTTTGTGCTCATCATATTAGCCCACGAAATATCGATGCCGATGAGCGGATTGAAACGTTCCTCCAACGTTACTGAGCCAATCTCGTATTTCGGGATGAAAAGATTGTTGGCGTCGTAGCGGGCAAAACTATTGCCGAACTCCTCCTCTTGGTCGAAATTGTAATTGGCGTTGCTCTTGAAATTGGAGACGGCGTAAGTGGATTGGTAGCCGTGAGTAATCATCGCCGAGCGGACGTATTCTTTCAGGAATGGAACGTTGCTCAAACCCTTGTAACGGATAGTCCAATTGGGCATCGGGATTTTCAGGAACGGGTCGAGGCCAATCTTGCCGGGCTTTGTGCCTGCATACGCCGCAAGGAACGCCGGCAAAAGCACATCTTGATGAGTATTGGAATAGCCGTCGGGATAGTTGCCAAAAGTGGCATTGCCTTCCTCGTCAACCTGCGGCGCACCGTTGTAATCATTATGACCGCGACGCGACGACGCCTGACGCTCCGCAATGATGTCGCGGTCTTTCAGGAAATCATTATAAACATCCAAAGAATAATCGTCGCCAACCTTATGGAACGCCGTGCGCAACATATTGTAACTCATACGGTAATTGCCGCTGATGATTTTATTGAGCGACTGATGGCCCTCGTCGGTGTAGAAGAAATAATCCTCGGTATTGTAAAGCATTGTCCTATCAAAACTTACATCTATCCTGAACGTATTGATAGGCTCTACTTGGACGCGGACGTTGAGATTGTTGCCACGGGTGTAATGCACGGGCGTGGCGAGCGTGGAATCCGTCACAAGCCATCCACGGTTGGCGGCAGTATGATGGAAATCCTCATCATTGAGACCCATAATGTAATCCCAACCCGGTGCCCAAAAATCCTCGTATTTTTCCATACCCAAAATCTTGGTGCCGGGCGCGAAACCGGGCAATGTGTTGGCACGTTGGTTTTTGTAGGAAATCGACGCGCTGCGGATGCTCAGTAGCGCCATCGTGAGGTAGTCGGTGGCAACGAGGAACGGACTGTCGGGCATTTCTTTTTTGCCGACAACAGTTACCGTGCAGTTAGCCCAATCGTCGTCGGGTGTGAATTTCACGCGGTCTTTGTCAACAATATCAAAACTGCCCTTGACCTCCTCGCCGCTCGGTCCCACGATTGTAGGCTCCACTTCGGTAGTGCCGAGGTTGTGGAAAATTGTGCGCGGAGTGCCTTTGGAAAGGCGAATGCGATTTTTGGTGTAGGTAACTTCCTTTTTCTCGGTGTTTGCCTTCTTGCGTCCGTCTTTCGTGAATCGGTTCATAACATTCTTGAAATACGGAATTGTCTTGTACAACCGCTCAAAATTGAGGCTTCCATTCAATGTAAGGATTGCGGAATTGGAGATTGTGTTGCCGTAGTTGATGGTGTAATCTTCATTCATATCCGACGCAACTTTCATCGGGTCGAGGCCGCGATTCCATTCGTAGTCGGCGTTATAAATTGCATTCAACGAAGTCCAACGCAGACCGGGGATTTTGTTGATTGGAGTCTGCCAATTGAACTTGATGGTTTGGTCGTAATGCGTATTGTAGCCGAGGTCGAAGAATTTGAGGAACAGCGTGTCGCGGTCGCGGGCTTGCTCCACGGCGTAATTGTCAATCTTGCCGTCGGGGTTGACGCGGCTCTCGTTGTTGGCGGAAAAATTCATCGTCAAATTTTGAGAGAGTTTGTAACGGAGTTCATAACCGCGCCGCCAATTGAAATCTTTGCGGTAAGATGGCGTCAGGAGTTCGGCGTCGGAGGCAATGTTGCGGTACTGAATCGCGGAATATTTGCGGTCGATGTTGGCGTTGAAGGCAACCATAGTCGGCAACAAATAAAAATTGAAATCCTTGATGAACGCCCAATTCTTGCTGTTGAGGAATTTCCATTTGCTGAACGGGCGGTAATTTTTGGGATTGTAGGTATAATTGTACTCCAACGACGACTGCAACGCCTTGTCCAACTGTTGACGGACTGTGATGTTGTGCATCAAGTATTCGCTGTACGAAAATCCGGCAGTGAAATTGCTGACGTGGAAAAACGGCTTTTGCTTCTGTTTCTTGGGTTCGTCGAGTTTCAGGGTCGCGGGGTCGGCGTCGGGATTTGCCTTGATGAGTTTTTGGAGTTTGGCGTCGCGCTTAGCCTCATCGCTGCGGCCTTCAATGTGTATATTGGTCATATTGAGACTCTTGCGATGTTCGTAAGTGATGGAACGGTCGCGCACCTCGTCTTTTTGCTCCTTGGTGAGCGTGGGGTCTTTGAGAGTGGTTTGGAGTTCGATGTCGGGGTCAACCGGATTGTATTTTGGCAATTCGTAACTCTCTGAATATCCGTAATAAAACGGCATACGGACACCGTAATCATTGTTGAAAAATTTGCCAAGTTGCAACATCGAATTGAAGTCGTATTGATAGACAGTCTCTTGATGACGCTCCGAAACTTTTTTCTCAATGCTTCCAAATCCCGGCGTATGCGTGTAGCCTGACAATGAAACAGTTGCAAGGTCTGCCAATTGCAATTCAGCCTTTGCGCGAGCCGCCCAACCGCCGTCCTCGTCGAAATCCGTAAGGCGCAATTCATTGACCCAAATTTCGGCGGTTTTATTCAATCCGTCGTCATCGCCACGGTTGGTGGATTGTGAGGGGTTGCGGATACCAATCATCACAGTCTTGATGTTGCTGATATTTGGGCTGCCCATAATCGTGATGCGGCTGCCGTCGTCGCGCTCCACAGAATACGGCATTGTGCTACTTACATTGCTGATGCCGTCGCGGTAGGCGTTGTTGCGCTGTTGCTTCACAAGTTGCAAATCCTCAAAAACAATCTCCACATTATTTTGAACAGGCCAAACGGCGAGCCTTCCATTGTCGTCGTCCGCATAATAACCCGCCGGGGTTACTGTCAATGGGAGTTCGTATTCATAATAATTTTCCTTGTAATCGCTACCAATGCGGACGAAAATATGGAGGTCGTTGTCGTTCAACGGCTCGCCCGACATCTCCTCGGCGTGTACAAACATTTTCATCTTTTTGTATTGGCGGAGGTCGAGTACGGCAGTTTTGTAAGCCGCAACAGCCTGACCGTCGGGCAGGTTGGTGACGTGCAGAGCCATCGCCTTCTCGTCCTGTTCAACTATTTGGTTGGTCATATAATCGCGCTCGCGCTCGATGCCGGGGGGCAGCACGTAATTGACGGGAGTCTTGCTGCCGTTTTCTTCAAGACCAACATTTGTAATATCGAGAACGCCCTCATCGTACTGAACATCAGTAACAAATTCGCCCGCAGAGGTCATTGTGGCGGCATATTTGCGCCAATCGCCGCGCACGAGGTTCATCTCGGCAAAACGCAGGATAATGTTTTTCTTGGCGTTGGTCAAATACATACGCAGAAAACGGATGCTCTTAAAGTCGGAGATTGTACCAATCACGCTATCAGGCTCATAGATAGGCACTTTAAACTGATACCATTTTACGGTTTCAGTCTCGCCATTCACGGTTTTCACGTTGGATTCCACGATGTCGGTAATGTAATTTTCGCCGACCTTCATACTGCCCGGAGCGATATGGACTCTGTATTGATAGTACGATTCAGTTTCCGACAGAGTGTTGTCGAGGTTGATGTCCTCCACATCGGGATAGCGGTCTTTGATTGTGGAATAACTCGACGAGCCGCTCACGTCGGAAGAGTTGCCCTGAGGGCCATTGTAATGCTTGTAACGCTCCTCGATTGAGAGTTGTTCGCGGTCGTAATCGTCGCCACGGAAATAATGGTAATTGTCGGCGGCGGGGTCGTTGTAGGCGTTGCGGTAGGCGGCGGATTCTGTGCCATAGAGATTGGCAATGCGGTTGAGGTACTTGGCGTGAAAATTGCGCTCGTCGTCGTCCTGCATACCGTCAAAACCCAAATCCTGAGCCTCCTTTGCGCCGTTGGTGTTGTCGAAGGCATTTACGAGGAAAGTCTTGTTGCTCACATAGCCCCAAGTAGTCGTATCCACAAAACTATCGTCCATCGGGTACGGGATGCCGTTTTCAAACGATTTGCGCGAATCCTTCAAAACGTCCTCGCTCACGTGTCCGAGGTTGAAATACAAATCCGCACCCATTCCGTCCTGTTCGTAGATGAAGGGGTCGAGCATCCAAAATTCAAGGTATTCAATGTTTGAGGATTCAAAATCCGTGGTTGACAACTCCCTCATAATGCCGCCCCAACGGGATTCGGGCTTGTTGAGGTAGCCGTCGGCATCAATACCGGCAGAAATTCCCGTCTCGCCCTCCACGTCGAAGTTGTAAGGGCCTCTTTCGGAGGGATAAAATGCAAGGTTCAATACTGTCAACTGTGTTGATATGCCGCTGACAGACTGAGCGTTTGGGAAAATTTCACGCTCATAGACGGCGCGGATGTAATGGTTGGATTGGTCGTCCTTGGTGATATAAGACGGCGTGATGCCCGAACCGCTCACGGACGTTCCCTGCAAGTCGCTCAAAACGTTGTACCACGCCAAAAGTGAACGGTTGTAGCCGTATCTCAAATCGTTGTTGAAACTGCC
>JAGCRY010000122.1 GCA_017964465.1 Bacteroidales bacterium
CATCTTGGGCGGCGCAATAGCCGAGGCGATACTCGACGAACTCAACCGCCGCAAGGTGAAGGGCGTAATCACAACGCACTACACCAACCTCAAAAACTACGCTACCGTAACCGACGGCATCGCCAACGGTGCGATGATGTATGACAATACTAATATGCGTCCCCTGTTCGCATTGGAGATAGGCAAGATAGGCAATTCGTTTGCATTTGAGATGGCGCGGCGCATGGGTATCGACGAGCGTCTCCTCACCAAAGCCGAGCAGATTGCCGGCCGCGACCACATCGACTACGAGCGTCGTATGCAGGAACTCGACGAAGAAAAGCGCAAACTCTCAATCACCCTCTCCAACGCCCAAAACCGCGAGAACAACCTCATCCGCCAGGAGCAACAGTATATCGACCAAACTGAATTTACACTCACCGAGCGTCGCAACCTGCTCCGTGCGTACAAGGCTAAGTTTGAGGAGGTAATCAGCAACACAAACCGTATGATAGAGCGCACCATCCTCGAAATCAAAAACGCCCAAGCCGAAAAGACGCAGACCCGCGACCTCCGCAAGCAACTAGACGACTTCAAGCAGCAGGCGATGCAACAGTTTGAGGAAGAGGACACCAAAATAGACGAGACCATCGAGCGTATGAAGCGCAAGCAATCGGAACGCGCAGAACGCCGCGCCCGTCGCCGTGAGGAGAAGGCTCAGCAAGCCGCCGCCATCGCTCAAAAAGTTGCCAAGCCCAAGGAGCGTCCGTTGCAGCCCGACGACACTGTATATCTCGACGGCGGCACCACGCCAATGACAATCATCGACATCAAGGACGGCAAGGCATTATTACAAATGGGCGGAATGCAATCTTTTGTGGACATCCAACGCCTCAAACGCGCCAAATCTTCCGACAAGAAGACCGACGACACAAAAAAACAGATTGTAAACATCAACTTCCAAACCGAAAAGAAATCAGGCGGCTACCTTCAAGGGCTCGACGTGCGCGGACTCCGTGGCGACGAGGCTCTCGAACAAGTTGCCAAATACATCGACCAAGCCCTCACCACCGGACACCGCGAGATTAAGATACTCCACGGCACCGGCACAGGCGCACTACGCTCAATGATACGCGACTACCTCCGCGTACAGCCAATTGTAAAAACCTGCCACGACGAAAAGATAGACCTCGGCGGCGCGGGAATCACGGTTGTGGAATTAGATTATTAATCAACGCGACACCTCGTCGCCGTGTGAACGCACTGCACGAATCGAAATTCCATAATACCTGTTGTTTCTGACAACGTAGCAATCGTCATAGTGAAAACTTACAAACCGGGCGTATGAGGAATTATCCCTGTCGAGGGACGACGACCAATAGTCGCCAGTATATCCCCCCTGACAGAACCTATTTGTGTCGTAGAAACCTGCAGCCGGCAAAAAAATATGAACGTCGTTGTTATACCTATTGGCAACGATGTAACCAGACACAGAGGTATTCTTGTAATTATTCGTCCATGTCCACACACCTTCGTCAATCAATTCCTGCCACTGCTCTTCGGTAGGAATGTGCCATTGCCTGCCCATGATGACAGATGCAGCGTCATCTTCGGGATTGAGCAACACTCGATTGTCTGTGAAGCCCTTATTGCCATACATTTCATGGCAACAATACTTTGTCAAGGTTTTAAAACTGCGGTTGCACAGTCGATAATTTGGCCAGCAATATCCGTAATAACCTTCCTGCAAAGGCTTAGACCACTTGTCTTTATAAAAATGCGGCTTAGTCTCACCCCAGCCGTAATAATCACCAAACTGTTCGGGAGACTTCGCACCCAAATTGCATGTAGCCCACAACGTACCGCTGCTAAGTCCAAGATCAACATAGTCCCTTTTCCCCTGCGCCATGAGGTTTAAAGTGAACGCGATGACAGCAACCAACAATACAAGTCTTTTCATAATCAACAAATTAAGGTTTGTCAGAAAACAACAATCGAATTAGTTTTTGCAAATATAATCAATTATCACAAACAATCAAAAAAATTTCTACAAAAAGGATATGCAAGAAATATTTGTACAAAAATACATTAAACTTTAAAAAAATTAATTTTTTCTTTTGTAGGGTTAAAAATAATCACTACTTTTGTCAATCATTTGAAACATACAATGGCAAAGTATATGAAGAAGACCAACCCTGAGAGCCTGATTGCAGACCTCAAAAAATCTAAAGACTACATAGACAAACTCGTGGAGGGCATTAACCCCGTCAACGGCAAGCCCATCAGTACGAGAGAAGTGATATATGATTATAAGGTGTCGAGGCAGTTAGAATTTCTGTCGGAATACATCAAAAACGAAATCAACAGGCTTGAATCCAGCGAAAAGGCGAAAAAGGAGGACGAAGACGACGAACTAATAGAGTTTGAACTGACAGACCAGGAACTCAAAAAAGTCGAAATCTCCGACAAGCCAATATCACTTGCGGACATCTGCAACAAGCTCAACCATTTGCGTCCAACATCAAAAATGCGCAAACTCAAACCAATCAGCGCAATAGAAGTGTTAAACGCATTCGGACTTGTGGACAGGGTTCGCAGGAAAATCATACCTACAGAAGAAGGAATGAACCTCGGGATTCAATTCAAGGAATTTCAGAGCAATGGCTCTACTCTCACAAAAGTTTTATATTCAACAGGAGCACAAAAATTCATTATCGACCATCTCAAAGAGATAGCCGAAATAAACAAATCGAAAAGATTTTGAGGTGAAACTTATTTCTTCTGATAAACTATATACGGGTCTGCCTCGCGGAAAAACATTGACGTTGATAGATAATACGGACGTCCATAAAACTCCCAGTATCCATTCTTCAAGATGAAAACATCACCCTCCACCCACGGCGTGTGCCTACTCTCAGTGGTAAGTCCGAGAGATACATTATAGCCAAAAGCCTTGTTTGAATTGCGTCCCATGAAACCCCATTTCGTAAAAGCCTGCCCCATACCAGCCATCAGGCGATAGGTGTCCGCCTCGAGGACAGCATTCATAGTAAGAAGGCTGTGGACATTGCCCTTGTAGTTGACAAACATATACTGAGGCGAGATACCAACATTGATTTCCGGGTTTTCACGCTTGATGGTAAACAGACCAATATTCAGCTCAAGACCGTAGTCAAAACCCGAAAAGAAAGTCCAGCCCAACTTAATACGCGGAGAAATCGTCACTTTCGTATTAAGTTGAGCAAGACTCTCTATCGGCAATATCAACAATGTGCAAATTGCCAATACATAACAAATCCTTTTGACCATCATAAAAGCGTTTCGTTATTTTTTAGCGGATTTCACAACACGGAATCCATAGTTGAAATTGGTGTCCCTGGGCTTTGGACCGTCTCTTGAAGTAAGTCGAGCCATGTCGTCCACATAATACCAGCTTCCACCACGAATTACCTTGAAAAGTCCACCTTGAACGGGACCTGTTGGGTCTTTTTCAGACTTGCTCGTATATTTGCCCCAGTTGTCGAGACACCATTCCCAAGCGTTACCACTCATGTCATAGATACCAAGTTCATTGGGTTTCAACTTACCAACCGACCTTGGACCGCGTTCACGTGTGGTCTCGTCGTACCAAGCCACCTCGTCAATATCATTTGAGCCGGCGTATTTATAATTCTTAGACTTCTGACCACCCTTTGCGGCATACTCCCACTGAGCCTCTGTCGGTAACGTGTACTCCTCGCCTGTGAACTCCGAGAGCCACTTGCAATATGCAACGGCATCGAAATACGTAACATTGACAATAGGATAGGTATCGTTCCACTGCCATTGGACAGCATTGTCATGTTCTTCATACCAATCGGGCTTCGGTGAAGCGGGAAACCTATGGCCAGTTGCATTACAAAACTGCTTGTACTGCGCCACCGTGACTTCATATTTACCAATGTAAAAGTCACTTAAAGTGACGCTGTGTACCGGCGACTCGTCGGCATAGCCTTCAGTACTGCCCATCTTGAATGTGCCACCTTTGACAAAAATCATGTCAGGTGGATTGGTACTCTGCGCGGAAGCCTCCCCTACCCCAAAGGCAGAGAAGGCTACTGCGACAAGCAACGTCTTATTTATTACTCCTAACCGTCTCATATCTCAAAATAATTTTAAATCATGGATTCTTACTGTGCATTACGTGCAAGTCTTATGCCATAATTAAAATTAGTGTAGTGAGGTTCTGGACCGTCACGGGAAGTAACTGTGGCGTGGTCAACCTGATAGTGCCATGAGCCGCCTCTCAAAACCCTATAAGATGACGAAACAGTGTTAAACGGGTCAGCTTGCGGGCTCTTTGAGTAATAGTTTTTGTCATAATAGTCGGAACACCATTCCCATACGTTTCCGCTCATGTCGTAGATACCGAGTTCATTGGGCTTCTTTGTGCCGACCTTCTGAGGTCCACGGAGCTTTGAAGAATCATCGAACCAGCACACGTCAACGGCATTTGCACTACCGGAGAACATAGTGTTCTTCGACTTGTTTCCTCCTCTTGCTGCATATTCCCATTCAGCCTCGGTAGGCAGGCGATAGCCGTTTTTAGTTCGGTCGAGGTCGATGCCACCATCGGCATTTTCCACATAACATTTCTGCAAACCAGACTTTTCAGAAAGCCAGTTGCAGTATGCAACAGCATCATACCATGTGAGGCGTTGCATAGGCAGGTCATCCACCCAGCCCCACCATGGACTTGTGGGCAGCGGGTAGAATTTTTTTGTGTCAGGATGCTCTGCATACCATGCAGAATCGGGCACAGCAGGCATCTTGTGATCCCTCTTGCTCGAAAAATAGTTTGCGGACGCATCGTTTATAAACTGCTTGTATTCCTTTACTGTCAATTCGTATTTAGCGATGTAAAAGGACTTGACAGAGACAGCATGCACGGGTCTTTCGTCAGCATCACCCTTAGGAGCCGCAGTTCCCGGATTTCCCATCTGGAATGTGCCACCATCCACAAGCACCATGTCGGGCTTGGTCTGGGCGAACACTGCAATCGGGATGCTCAATATTGCTGCAATTAAAATTGAAAGTCTTTTCATCTTGCTGTATTTTTATTTGTTTATTTCCTATGATTTGTATTCTTTATTAACGCAAAACGGCAAATAATGTTGTATTTTCACCTTGATTTTTCCACTGACGACCATTCCACCTGATTAACAGAGTTTTTGTACGGGGAAATTGGGAAATCGCCATCCATCAAGCTAAGAGATCTATTAAGAGCCCTCAAGTATGGCGACTTGTCAGTGATTGTGGAGGCAGGCACGTATTCGCCACTTAAGTAATATCCGGGCTTGCCATACTCCGTCTTTACTTCAACTTCCACGTTATTTCCTGCACTCTTTGGATCACTGATTGTTTCAACATCGTTTCCATCATTATTGTTGTCGTCTGTTTCGACGGTTGAAGAATTATTTTCACTCTCCTCTATCATATTCTGCCACAATGGATAATAATAACCGAGGACTTCGTAAGATGGATTCTCCACAACAAGCGATGCTACCGATTTTTCATTGTTGCTATTGCGCACAATGCCAGAATAAACAACTGCACCACCTGTGGACAAATCACAAGCACCGACCGCTGAAACTGTGAACCCATTGTTTTCTTTGACATCAAACCACAATGTCGGGAAGTCAATCATCGCTTTGATTGATACGCAGTTGTTGTTCAATGCTGTATGAAGATATACATTACGGATGTACTTCACATTATTATTAATGCCAATGTTAGTGAGATATAATTCGTTGATAATATTGGAGTCATCTTTAGAGAACGTAACCATGCCCTTTATGTCAGGTCCAAAAATCTTCTTTGGGAAGCCAACAGCATCGAAATCCGTAGGAGAGAAAAACATGACGCCTCGGCTAAAATCGGCATCATAAAAAATCTCAACGGCATGTTCTTCCTTATTCTCAGGAGTCACGCCCTCCGGAAGGTCAAGTATGGTCAGATGATACGCCCATGTCCTACCATCGAACAATACGTCCTGCTCAAGATCCCACTGTTTGGAGCGCGAATCGTTTAAGGACGAATAGACACCGAGGTAAGACGAATAGTAGTCCATCCATGTAGCTGTACCTTTACCTAACACAGTCTCATCTATCGACGAAGCGATATTATGAACCATAGACAACGACGAAACCATGCATTGCATCAACATCTTATGGAACACAATGTCATGAGGAAATATTTTTAGGGTGTCGCTGTTCAAAGAATCAAGACCAGTCATTGGGTCGTTGTTTCCCGGCAGGACAATAAACTTGCTCGACAACACATTCATATCGCCCAACTTATTAGAGTCCATAGGGGCGGATTCGTCGTCGTCATCCATGCTGCACGACTGAACCGTCAGCAAGGACATTGTTAACAATAATATAAAAAGTATTTTAGTTTTTGTTAATGTCATTTCACTGTTATTTTACGTAACTTAGATGTCTAATATTAAGACACGTTTAACACGTTTTACCCTACATTTTCATACAAAAATTATGCTACAAAAAGGAATAATTTCAATTTTGATGCTCGTTGTGAGCAATACTTTTATGACGCTCGCCTGGTATGGACACTTGAGGCTTTCACAAGTGCCCAAATATTCAAACATGCCGCTCTATGCAGTAATTCTGATGAGCTGGCTCATCGCATTGTTTGAATACTGCTGCCAAGTACCAGCAAACCGCATTGGTTTTGCCGACAACGGCGGACCTTTCAGCCTTATCCAACTGAAAGTGATTCAGGAAGCACTATCATTGATTGTGTTCACAATAGTGTCCGGCATGTTGTTCGGCTCGCTCAACCTCCAATGGAACCACTTCCTCGCCTTCATTCTACTCATTGCAGCGGTTGGGTTAGTATTCTGGAAGTAGTTTGTTGCATCATCTTGATGAATTCCTTGGCGGAGGCTTTGAGGTAAGCCCCCTTCAAAGTATGGAGACAGCCCACCATAACATTTCCCGGCTCGTCTATCTTCACTGCCTTCAAACCCTGTTCATTGATGACCGTACTTTCGCTCAAAACCGTGACAAACTGCGTGTTGCGTATCAAGCGGAAAAGCATGTGTATGTTGTTTATCTCCAACTTAACACGGAACTGATAGTCCTTGCCGGCTATGATGTCCTCAAAGGCATTGCGGGCTTGAAGACCACGAGACGGAAGCGCCAAATTGTAACGGCTCAATTCCGACAGCGTCACTGACTTTTTCTCCACGAGCGGATGGTATTCATTGACAATTGCCGCGAGATGGCTATGAAACAAAACCTCACTCTCAACATTCGGATGAGTGTCGGAAGGCTTGAAAGCAAGAGCAATGTCAAGGTTATGTTTGATCAGCTCGTCTATAAGTTTAGACATGTGTGTGTACATGACGTTGATTTTGATGCCCGGATATTTCTTGAAGAAATCGAGCATTGTCTCGCTTACAACACTACTGAACGAATATGTTACACCGACATTGAGCTCGCCTGTCTTCATATCCTTTAAGTCAATGAGTTGCTGCTTACACTCCTGCGAATTATTAACCGTCTTTATTGCAAGAGGCAGCAAAAGTCTTCCGGCTTCGGTCAGTGAAACTTGGCGGCTGTTGCGCTCAAAAAGCTGCAGCTCCAATTCCTGTTCCAAATGCATAATCTGTTGAGCAATTGCACTTTGCGTCACAAAAAGTTCTTTAGCCGCCGCAGAAAAATTGAGCGTCTCGGCTACTTTGATGAAATATTTTAGTTGTCGTAGCTCCATCTAATATCATATTTTTCAAACTGCAAAGATAGTCTTAAAATTCCGTTTATAAAAATTTCATGCATAAGAAAAACTTATAATTGATATATATTTTTTTCAACATCCTGCAATTAGAAAAAAACGTGCAAAACACTTTCACGACTTTTCAACAATCCATAATTTTGCAGTGTAAAAAAAACAAGATGTATAACCTTTAAAACACAAATATCATGAGCTACTATTTGGATTCCAATTGGTTTGGAGTAATTGCAGAATTGGTGGGTATCTTTTTCATTATCAAATGGACTATTCACCACGCTTATAAAAACGCCCACAAACACTAATTTGTTTGAAAGTTCAATTCTCGGGACGACAGATGCAGTTTTTTGCAAAGTCGCCCCGAGTTTTTTTGTAAATCTCAAATATTAATCATATTTTTGGGAAACAAATTAAACACACATCTTATTATGAAAAGATACACATTATTATTGAGCTTTCTGTTGCTGTGCGTGCTGTGCACCAAGGCTCAGACTGCAAAGAAATTCACAATCAACCTCACTGACGGCGGCAAATCAAACGTGGTATGCTTCCTGCCTGAAAAACCATCCGGGAAAGCCGTCGTTTGCGTACCGGGCGGTGGTTATTCTATGTTAGCAAACTCCCATGAAGGCACAATGTGGTCTGACTGGTTCAACCAAAAGGGCATCTCCTTTTTCGTGGTCAACTACCGGCTGCCAAATGGCGACCGCACACTGCCAATCAGTGACGTGGAAAACACATTCCGAATCGTCAGGGACTCAGCCAAAGTGTGGAACATCAACCCACACGACGTAGGCATCATGGGTTTTTCTGCGGGAGGCCACCTTTCTTCGGTGATTTCCACGCAATCGGAATTTGATGTCCGCCCCGATTTCACAATCCTGTTCTACCCCGTGATTTCCATGGACGAGAGAATTTCCCACAAATGGTCATGCATCAATTTCCTCGGCGAAGAGGGACACAAAGACCCCGAATTGGTGCGTCAGTATTCAACACAAAACTCTGTACGCCGACATCTTACACCGCCCGCGGTCATCATCATGGCAAACGACGACCGCCTTGTGCCACCCGTCACAAATGGCATCCAATACTATTCAGCAATGCGCAACCAAGGCAACGAGTGTTCAATGTTCATATACCCCACAGGCGATCACGGTTTTGGCATAAACACTTCATTCAAATATCACGACCAGATGCTCAACGACTTAGGAAATTGGCTTGACAACCGCCAAACACCCAAACCCAATGCAATCCGTGTGGCTTGCGTCGGCAACAGCATAACTGACGGACACGGCATCGACGTCGCCACCCAACACGGCTACCCGGCACTATTGCAAAACAACCTGGGAGATGGCTACTGGGTGAAAAATTTTGGACTCAGCGGACGAACAATGCTCAACAATGGAGACATTCCATACATGAAAGAATTGGCATGGCGAGACGCTTTGGCATTCAAACCCGATGTTGTAGTCATCAAATTGGGAACAAACGATTCAAAACCGCAGAATTGGAAATACAAAGAAGAGTTCAAACACGACCTTCAACAGATGCTGACCGCACTCCGACCCGACCTCGCACAGCCAGTCACCAAGAAAAAGGGTAAGAAATCCGCACCAGCACCCAACACAAATCCCAAAATCTACCTCTGTACACCGATTCACGCATTGAAAACCTCATGGGATATCAACGACCAAATCATCTCAAACGAAATCATCCCAATTCAAAAAGAAGTTGCCCAAGAATTTGGATTGGAGATTATCGACCTCAACACACTCTTTGGCAGCGACCCAGCAAACTATCTCGATGATGGCATCCATCCCAACGAAAACGGTGTAAAAAAGATGGCAGACTTGATTTATCAAGCAATTAAGTAAGGAAACAAACACACATAAAAATCAAAATCGCGATTCTGGTTCCATTGGTAAGGGAACGAGAATCGCGTTTTTTTTCTTTCTTTGCTTTACATTTTCCCCGCATCAACTGTATTATTAACGAAAACAAACAAAAAATGACACGAAGCGAAATAGAAACATTGTTCAAGACTTACTACGCAAAAATGTACCGCGTGGCGCGGGCAATCATCTACGACGAGGACGCGGCGAAAGATGTGGTGAGCGACGTGTTTGAAACGATTATCAACAATCAGACTGTGCTGCAAGCCGATACGACGGAGCATTATCTGATGTCGAGCGTGCGCAACCGCTGCCTGAACATTATCGCTCATAAAAAGATAAAGGAAAAGTTAGTACACCTATATACCGACAAAGATTGTCTTACAGTCCGCGGTTCGGAAGGCGGCAATTCGATTGACCAGCAGTTACAATATCAGGAACTTATGCGTTATATCGAAAACAATTTGCCGCCAATGGACCGCAATATTTTCAGGCTGCGGTATTTGCAGGAAATGACTTTTGACGAAATGGCTAAAACGCTGTGTATCAGCCGTCAATCAATACACACTCATTTAAAACAGACAATTGAGAAAATAAGAACATTTTTCACATCTAACACATAATAATTATGCTGACCGAAAAACAACGCATAGACTATCTCCTTGATTTGCAGGAGAATCCCGAAAGGTTTACCGACCAAGAGTTGCAACAATTGATGGAAGACTATGAAATGCGCCTTCTTATAGAGCAACTTGCCTTTGCAAAACGGGCTTTCATTACGCAAGAGGCGGCGCCGTCGGTGGATGCCGAGTGGGACAATTTCGCAATTAAATACGCCGACGAACTTTCAAGACTCGACCAACAACACATGAAAATCGCGTTCACCACCTTGTTACGGCGAATTGCGGCGGTCGTGGTCGGGATTGTTTTGTTGTCGGGAATTGCCTTTGCAACAGTGCATTACATAAATAATTACATTAATAATAATCAAGACAACTGCACCGAAACCAATCCGATTGACATTTCGCAAAAACAATCCATCCCAACGGAAAACAATACAGAAATTCCGGCGACCAAACGCATCTTCGACAACATTCCTCTTGAAGAAATACTCGCGGAAATAGCCGTTGCCTACAATGCCGAAGTAGAATTTCAGGACGACAGCAAACGCACATTGCGCTTACATTTCGTATGGAAAAGCGAGGACAATCTCAATCGCGTCGTAGAAAAACTCAATACTTTCAACGTCATCAATATCACAATCAAAAACAATAAAATCATTGTAAAATGAAACGTGTAAGTATCTTGTTGTCAATGATAATCATTACCATCAACACCCTGTACGCGCAACACATCAGCATCACCTTCGACGACACAAAACTCAGCGAGGCTCTACGGATAATCAACGGCAAACAATCCGAATACACAATCAATTTTTTATATGACGACCTCGAAGATTTCAGGATAACAACAGCAATCAACCGCAAATCTGTGCCGGACGCAATTAGTCAGATGATTGCGTTTTATCCGATAAGAATGACCATCAACGACAACAAAGAAATCTATGTGGAGTGCATTCAAAAATCGAGTTGCAGACTTACGGGATTAATCATTGACGAAAACAACCTGCCGATAGCGTACGCCAATGTTGCATTGTTGTCGGTCGGCGATTCAACGCTGACGGCGGGCGGCATCAGCAACGAAACCGGACATTTTGCGATTCCATATTCGGGCGGCAAAGTGATTGTGAAAATTTCGTTCATCGGTTACAAAACGTATTTTCAATTGACGGACGGCAACGATTTGGACACTGTACGCCTTGTGCCTGAGGTAGTTGAGATAGACGGCGTAGTGATAACGGGCAGGCGCGATGTCATCAAAAGCGAAACTGACCGCCTACAATACATCGTGTCGGCAGATCAATTTGCCAATGGATTGACAGCCAAAGAATTGACGCGGCGTGTGCCGATGCTTACGGTTTCGGAAAACAATGTAAGCATCGTGGGCAAAAGCGCGACACATTTTCTATTGGACGGACGATTGCTGCCCGACGAAATGGCAGCGTCAAAACTTAACACACTGAAATCTGAGGACATAGAGCGCATTGAAGTAATCACCATTCCACCCGCGAAATTCAAAGCCGAGGCAAACGCCGGATATGTCAACATCGTACTTCGCAAAGACCAAACGTTAGGACTGCGGGGCGACTTGACGGAAGCCGTATATTTCAAAGAACACATAAACAGCAACTTAACGTCGTCGTTGAACTATGCAACACGGAAATTAGACTTGTCGTTTTCGGGCGGACTAAGCAACACAAAAGGCAGCAACGACCACACTCAGACCACTGTATTCAAAACCCACGAACGCCACTCCGAATACGTCAGGAAGTTTGATTGGGGTATCTACAACGCAAATATTTTGGCGAAATATCAGTTGACCGACCGTTCAAATTTTGGACTTTTGGGTGCGCTGTCAACAAGCCGCATCAAAATAAATCAGCACGATGTAACACGCGAAAAAAACATCGAAACCATCACCGATATGACCTCGCCCAAACCCGACAATTACAATCTTTCCGCCGAATTGTTTTATGACTTGACGCTTGATTCTACGGGCAAAATGATGTCGTTAACATACGATTATCTCAATAATTATGCTTGTCAAGACGAGCGGTTGACATCTGAAAATCAAAACATAACGACGACAGGTGCGTGTCGTTACCGCATCGACGGTTGGAAGGTGGATTTTGGATTGCCGTTTTCGTCGATTTTCATAGAGACAGGTCTGCATTACACTCAAATCAACAACAATTCCGATGTAAATATTTTGAGAAGTCAAGACGATAATTTGTCAAACGAATACAACTATACCGAACAGACGGCGGCGGCATACGTGTCGGCTTGGCGGCAATTATCAAAGAAAATTTCTATAAAAGCGGGACTTCGCGTAGAAAAAACGTGGACTTCGGGACGGCAGGTTTCAATCGGTGAATCCAACAGCGACAATTACATTTACCTATTTCCGTCAGTTCATTTTGGATGGCAAGCGACAGACAAAATACATCTTGGAGCGGCGTATTCCAAAGGCATATCAAGACCTGATTTTCAGAGCCTTAACCCGTTTCGTTATTATATGACACCCAACAATTATTTTGCAGGCAATCCATATCTGACGCCCGGAGTAACCGACAACATGGAAATCAATTTCAATAACAGTCGCGGTCTGTACGCCGTCATTTACGAAAGTCATCAAAAAAATGCGCCGGGCACTACAACATCGTTTTCAGCCGCCGGCGTTCAATGCACAACAATTGAAAACTGTTTTTCGTCAGACAAGGCGGGGCTTTACGTTTCGTGGCAGAAAAATATTTTCGATTGGTGGAGCATCAATTTGGGCGGCGAAATATTTTATTCTCAATGCGTTACAACTGGAAAATCAACCCCGATAAAAAACCTTTATCTTTGGAGCGGCAAATCAGAAAACGGCACATACTTTTTTCTGAATCACAATCACACGCTTGTTTTGAGCGTCAATTACACCCATTATTTCCCGTATGTTGAAATGAACACCAAGCAAAAAAGTTTGGTCTTGTTTTATTCGCAACTTCGATATTCCGCCTTCAACAACCATCTTCGCCTGACCCTCAGCGTCAGCGACCCTTTCCGCCAAAACATCACTCGCGCAATAAGTCATTACGCTGATTATTCGATCTATGCGTCCAACTACATCCATCCACACAGCGTTACGCTTGCTGCGTCTTGGTCATTCGGCGGGGAAAAGGTGCGGAGGTTTTACCGTCAGAGCAAGAATACCGAGGCAAAAAGGGCGGAGATGAGGTAACAGGAGGATTGTCGAAACAATACATAAATACACAAAACAGATAGCCCTCACGGGCTACCCTTAGCAATGACGCGCCTTTGGCGCTACGAATAGCACCAAAGGTGCATCATCATCAAGGATAGTCCGTAAGGGCTATCAAATTGGTATCGTATTGTTACTACGGATAATTAACGGCAAACAGTCGTAAAACACAATTAATATCTATATGACGCCCCAAAAAAATCTCCGAGCCGCACGGTGCTTCGCGGCTCGGTTTACTCGGTTCTGTTTCGGTTCGGGAAAAGGTAATTATCTGCACCGAACGGCACGAACCGACTGACCGCAAAGACGGCTGACCCAATCGTCGGGATCCACGTTGCCGGAGTCGAAGTAGAGGCCGCGCCCGCGGTCCGAGCTGTCCGTGCGGAGCGACGACGACCAGTAGCTACCGTCGGAACCCGCGTCGCCGAGAGCCGTACCGTCGCGGTAACCGGCGGCAGGGAGAAATATCGTATTGCCATTCGTACCTTCGATTTTGTAGCCTTCCTTGCCATTTTTGGAGACCCAAGTCCATTCGCATTTGTCAGACAATTCTTGAAACTGCTCTTGGGTAGGCATACACCAGTCGCTACCCCAGTTGACTGATGCCGCATCGTCTGAGCGTTCCAAGGTGGTGCGGCTGTCGGTGTAGCCTTTGTTGCCATAATCGGAATCGTTGCAGTACTTGGTAAGTTCTTCTTTTGCACCTTTGGCGTATTTATAGGTTGACCAATTGTAATTGGACTTTGTTTCTGTCTCGCCCCAGGCAAAATAGTCGCCGTATTCTTCGGGGGCATTTGCACCGATATTGCAGGATGCCCAGAGCGTGCCAGAAGGGAGGCCGAGGTCAACGTAGGGATGATCGTTATTATCTGTATTTGTCGTATTGTCAGTTGTGGCTGTTTGCTCGTTTGTCGTGGGCGATTGTTCTGTTGTTGTCGAATTTTTCCCAGCCAAAAAATAGATTAAAAAACCAAGTACCACGGCTGCAATCGAAATCGTTACAATTGGAGATTTTTTTGTTGTGGGCAGCGATTGTGCCGTATAGGGCGGAGGGTATGCATTATTTGACGGAGATTGTGCCGTATATGTCTGCTGCTGTGCGGTATATGCATGCTGTTGCGGTGCGCTTTTTGTCGGCTTGGGTGTCAGTTTGGGCTTAGGTGTTGTCTTGTAATATTTTACAATGTCGCCAACGAAGCCGTCGTAGTTGATGTTGTTGGCGTTGGAATAGTTGATGGCACTGAAAAAAGAATACAGGTTCCTGATTTCGTCGAGGTAAAAACCATTTTCATGGGCGGCAATCTCCGTACCCGAATGGTTGCGGAGACGGTGATATTCAATATCTTTGTAATCCAATTCCAGACTACCCCAATAACGTTCCAAATCCCTGATGTAGTTGACGTCGGAGAGATTGAAATCGCCGCTCTTGATGCACATCAGACGTTTTTCGGGGTATTGTTCAAGAGCCCTTTTAATCTGCACAAATTCGTACATACAATGCATCGAGCGAAAGTATTTGTCGGAGAAGATGATGACCACCACCTCGCTGTTCCATCCGATTTCCTCCTCAAATTTGGAAATCTTGTCGCCCATACCGATGTCCTTGACATCCACGCGGTATTCCAAGCCGTTGTCTGTCAAAGTGTTCAACAACGTATCCACGCAGTCGGAAATATGCTCCCATTCGGGCTTCCGGCTGCTGTTTCGTGCGTATGAAAAATACACGGGACGACCCTGATTGATAGTTGCAATACTGTTTTCCATTGTCTATCTTGATATGTTTGTACGATTTTTTATGTCACAAAAGCAAAACACCATATTTCACAATCGCAAAGATACATTTATTTTCACAATAATAAAATCTTTTTGTAAAAAAAAATTGCCTAACGAATTTACCAAAACAGATAGCCCTCACGGGCTACCCTTAGCGATGCTGCGCCTTTGGCGCTACGAATAGCACCAAAGGTGCGACATCATCAAGGATAGTCCGTGAGGGCTATCTATCAATCAATAATCGAATTTCAATCAATTACAACCTGTAACCTTCCAAATCTTCCGGCTTGCCATTTGCCACGTACTCAAAACGCTGTTTGTTGTCGGCGTAGGCGAGTTTGAGGAAGTTGTTGGCAACAGGGAGGAACTTCTCGTCGCGGAGGCTGTCGGTGAGCAGGAGGTACGAGATGATGATGTTGCCCGCCATCTCCACGAGGGCGCGAGCCTGGAAGTCGAGGTAGTCCTGATCCTTGGGCGCGGTGGCGAGTTCAACAGCCTTCTTGTACTCTTCGGTCATTGCGAGGAGTTTTGCCTTCTGATCAGCGAGGTTGGCGGCGTCGGCGAGTACGGCGTCGTATTCTGCCATCTTCTCGGCAAATACGCCCGTTGTAACCGCCTTGATGGACGCAACAACCTGCAACTGCGACGTGCCTTCGTAAATCGTGGTGATACGTGCGTCGCGAACCATACGCTCAATCGGGAAATCCTTCATAAAGCCCGAACCGCCGTGAATCTGCAACGAATCGTAGGTGATTTGGTTGCACCATTCGGAGGAGAACAACTTCAAGAGCGGCGTGTAAGCGTCAGCCATCTTCTTGTAGTATTTGAGTTCCTTGCGCTCGTCGGGGGTGAGGGTGCGCTCCTTCTGAATCTCTTGGAGGATTTTGCTCATATCGACAAAACGTGCTGTTTCGTAGAGGAGCGAACGCATACCCTTCACCTTGGCGTTCATATTGCCGAGCAACTGATATACAGCCGGGAATTTGATGATGGGTTTCTTGAATTGTTCGCGCTCCTGTGCATACTTGTAAGCCTCGCGGTAGGCGGCTTCGGCAATGCCGACAGACTGTCCACCAACGCCAAGACGCGCACCGTACATCAGCGACATCACATATTTGATAAGACCCATCTTGCGGTCGCCCACAAGACGTGCGGGAGCATCCTTGTAAACCATCTCGCAGGTCGGCGAACCGTGGATGCCGAGTTTGTTTTCCACGCGGCGAACCACCTCGCAGTTTTTGTCCTTGTCATAGACAAAGAGCGAAAGACCGCGACCGTCGGTTGTGCCTTCCTCGCTGCGGGCGAGTACAAGTTGGATGTCGGCATCACCATTGGTAATGAACCTCTTGACACCATTCAAGTACCACTGACCGTTCTCGTCCTGACGTGCTTTGAGTTGAACGCTTTGAAGGTCGGAACCGGCGTCAGGCTCGGTGAGCACCATAGAGAGCGTTGCGCCGTTGCAAGCCTTGGGCAAATATTCAGCCTTCAATTCGTCGGAAGCAAACTCCGCCAATGTCTCGGCGCAGTCCTGCAAGCCCCAAAAGTTAGCAAAACCGCCGTCGCCACGCGACACCATCTCGCCAACCATAATGTAAGGCACGTTGCCGAAATTGAGACCGCCGTACTTGCGCTCCATAGTCATACCCCAACAAGAAGCCTTGCGCAGAGCCTCGTAGTCCTCGGCGGCGTAAGGATTGTATTTGAGGTGGTCGTTCTCAATGGAATGACCTTGGAGGTCGTTCTGTTCGGCGTTGGGGGCGATAACGTCGGCGCAGATTTCGCCGGCGAGTTCCATCACCTTCTCGTAACTGTCGATGGCGTCCTCGAAGTTTTTGGGCGCGTAGTCGTATTTTTCATAGTCTGAATAATTCCTCTCGCGGAGTTC
>JAGCRY010000123.1 GCA_017964465.1 Bacteroidales bacterium
ATCGAGGGCTACATCCTCGCCAGCAGCCGCGCCCAATATTTTGCCGAGTGTCAAAAAGGTTTCCTTGTTCATAATACGCAAAATTATCATTAAATTATTAAAAAAACAAGCCGTATATAAAAAAATGGATTTTTTTTTCTAAATTTGCGGAATGATTAAACGGTCATCATTATGAGAGAAATTCATCCAAACGCCAAGATTAATATTGGCCTCAATATAACCAACCGCCGCCCCGATGGCTTCCACGACATCGAGACGGTGTTTTATCCTGTCCGATTGGCAGACCACCTGTTTATCCGTCCCGCTGAAAACAAGGACGAGGAGATTTTCAACGTCTGGTCCAGCATACGTACTGTTGGAGGCGTGAGGGACGAAAGCATCCAAGAAGAACTTAGCAAGGGCGGCACCAACATCATATCTAAGGCACTTGCATTGCTTCGAGAGAATTACACCGTGCCGCCGATAGACATTGCCCTGATGAAACGCATCCCCGTAGGTGCGGGTCTTGGCGGCGGTTCGGCAGATGCGGCGTTCTTCATCAAGGAGATTAATTCGTTTTTCTCGCTCGGAATGTCCACCGACCAGATGAAGGAACTTGCTTCGCGGCTTGGCAGCGATTGCGCTTTTTTCATCGACAATACTCCAAAATATGCCACAGGTCGCGGCGAGATTATGCAATCAGTGCCGTCGGTGCTGGATGGTTACACGATAAAAGTAATCAAACCGCTTTTCAACATCTCCACGAAGGAGGCGTATTCCAAGGTGAAGCCGCAGAAGCCCAAGACATCGCTTTTGGAGGATTACAAGCGTCCCGTCAAGGAGTGGAAGGATTACATAAAGAACGACTTTGAGCAATTCTTGTTTCCGGAACATCCTGAATTGCAACGATATAAGGATGCACTCTATGAGAGCGGTGCACTATATGCGGCTATGACTGGCAGCGGCTCGGCGTTGTTCGGAATCTTCGAGGGCGACCCGGATTTGAACGACGAAATCAGACAGTTGTCGGTATAAAAACAAAAAAAATAAAAAATTTAGGCTTTTTGGAACTGAATTTGCCCGAAAGTTACTAATTTAGTAGGCTGAATTTGATTATATATTGCAATATAGATGAAATCCAAGAAGACAAATAGCAGGATATATCTTGTGGTGAACATAGTTGTGGCTGTGTTTTTCACCATATTGTTTGGTGTGCTCTGCGTTCTCGCCATCCATTCGCAGGACAGCGACTTGCGCCAGAAAAACTACCAGCAGATGGACGATGCTATCAACGACCTCAGATATAGGCTTGAAACCGAAAACAACATCAACAGCGAGAGCGTGTCGGAATCGCTCAGGCTCTTTGTGCATTTTATGCGGCAGAGCGGGCAGATAACGCAGGAGCAGGATTCCATAGGCCGCCAGACCACCAACTTCGAGACGGGCGAGACTTCCTACGAGCGCATCCCGAGGTGGACGGTCAGGGGCAAGGATATATCCACTCTCAATCCGTTGATTGAGAATGTGTATAGCCTTACAGGCGCACAGTCGGCGATTTACCAGAAAATTCCGGAAGGATACCTTATCATGGCTTCCAATTTCGACCACGGTGACAAACAGTTGCTGTCCGATGTATTCATCCCCAACACATCCGACATTGTGCCTACAATCGAGAACGGCGAGATTTATAGTGGAAACGTCACGATTTTCAAAAAACAGTACGTTGCGGCGTTTTTCCCTCTCTTCCTCAACACCAAAATCAGCGGCATGATTTCATGTATGAAGAGCTTTGGAATATCAAAGGAGACAGAAAGTTACGTCAAGAGCCAAGTCATAAATGAATCGGGCTATCTGTTCATGATGAGCAAATCTGCGCGTGTGTATGTGCATCCCGACTTTGCAAACGCTGAGAGCCTCGGTTCGGAGCGTTTGTTCAATAAACTCAAAAACGTTGGCTCCGACATTGAGACTTCCATCTATAAGATGCCTGAAAAAGATTATTACATCTGTCAGAAGGCGGCTTACATCAAGGAGTTTGATGTGTATATCGGTGCGTGTTGTCCGGTCAGTGAACTCGGCATAAGCACCATGCGCAAGGTTTTGATAATAGGCGTTTTCGTTGCATTTTGGATGCTTGCAACCGCCATTGTGTTGTTGTCTAACTGGTTTTCTGCCAAGTTGTTCAACAAAGTGCGCTATTTCATCTATCAGGTCGCTGCCGGCAAAGTTCCAAAGAAAAATTCATCAAGGCTCGTCTCCAAGTTTGAGCCGCAGGAACTTGTTGACATGGAGCATGTCATCAATGAAATCATTGACAACCAGCATAACCGCATCGACTGTCTCGAAAAACTCATCAATGAGGGCTTTGATACCACGATGAGTATAGAGCGTGGAAAAGATTTTGAAGGCGACCTTTTGTTGGATCTTCAGGGCAAACTCGCCGACAAGGAGACCAGCGACAAGAATCGCAAGGTTGAGATTGAACATAGTGACTGGATCAACAAGGGTATCACGAAGTTCATCGAAATCCTGCGTTTCCATGGTCAGGAACGCAAGGTTTTGGCATATAACATTATCAGCAATCTCGTCAAATATGTCGGCGCAATCCAAGGTGCGGTATATTTCACAAACGAGGAAGACCCCAACGATGTAAAACTTGAACTTTCGGCATGTTACGCTTACGAAAAACAGAAACTCATCGAGCAGACTTTCTCTGTTGATGACGGACTTCTCGGTCGTGCATACCATGAGAGCCGTGTCATCAACCTCACAGACCTGCCGCCGGGTTACATCAAGATTGTCAGCGGCCTCGGCGACGCCCAGCCTAACAATCTTATAATCGTCCCGCTCATTTTCAACCAGAAAATCAGCGGCATGATTGAGTTGGCATCGTTCAAGATTTTTGAGGACTACCAAGTTACTTTCCTCACTCGTATCGCCGAGAGTATTGCGTCGGCGATTTCGGGTTTGAAAATCAGTGAGCGCACAGAAACACTGTTGCAGAGGAGTCAGGAGCAGTCCAAACTCATGAAAATTCAGGAAGTGGAGATGCGTCGCAACCTTCAGGAAATGCGCCGTCTCAAAGAGGAAGCTGAAAACAAAGACTCCGAGATGCGCGGTCTTGTTCGTGCTGTGGATTCCACGTCGCTCGTCACGCAGTATGACAAGGACGGCACGATTCTGCACGTCAATGCGCGTATGCTTGACCTCCTTCAAGCCACTGAGGATGACCTCGTTGGACGAAACCACGCCGACATTTCTTCCTTCAAACCCAATGACAAGAATTACCGCAAGTTCTGGGAGGATCTCCGCCACGGTCAGACGCGAAGCCTCGTGGAGTCCATAAACACAAAACAAAAGACGATATGGATTTCAGAGACCTTCTCGCCAATAACTGATGACAAAGGCAATGTCCTCAAAATCATCAATATAGGCATGGATGTTTCCGACACAAAGGTCATGGAGCGCCAACTCCGTCTCCAAGAGCGTGAAATTAACCGTCAGATGGACAAACAGAACGAGAAGGAAAAAGAACTCGCCGAAAAGCAAAAATACATCGAGGAACGTGAGATGGAGATGAAAACCTTGACAAAGGCAATGGATTCGTTTGTGATAAAACTCGAACTCAGCCGTCGTGGTGTCATCCTGTCATCTAATCCGTTCTTCTACTCGTTGATGAACCTCACAGATTCTGACGTCATCAACAAGGACATGACGGAATTCCTCGCGACGGAGTTTGTGACGCCGTTTTCCACGTCGCTCACGATACTCTGTACAGGCAGGGAGCAGCATGAGAATTTCAGGTTGCGCACTTCGGCATCGCAGTACATCACAATCACCGCAAACCTGTTCCCGATGCAGAACACTAAGGGTGATGTCGAGAAGATTTTATTACTTGCCACTGTCATCAGTGCATAATTGAAGAGACTTTTTTATTATTATGGCTACTAACATAACAAAACGGCTCAAACATTTGCTCGGACGGTCGTATGACTTCTACATGGTCTATGCGTCTGTCGGGTTCGCCGTGGTCATGCTCATCGCGCTCGTTATCGGACTTGTAGGACGGTCGAGCAAGATTGCCGAGTTTAAAGATAAAATGCAGGAGAGCACGTCCAACGTTTCCTCTACACTTGAGGAGACAGTCATGTCACAGATTGGGACCTTGCAGCAGTTGTCGCAGTGGTTTGTGCAGATTGGAAACCCTGAACTCGAATTTGGCATCGACCGCGACCAGGCGGCAGTCTTGCTTCAGGAAACCATTTCCTCCGAGCCGGACATGAAGACCCTCTATATGGTCTGGGAGCCTAACATCTATGACGGCAAGGATGCTGAATATGCCCATACGCAGTATCACGACAGTTCGGGAAGGTTTATTCCAAAGTTTGAAAAGCGTGCCGACGGTGTTGTGGAGCGTGACATGATACGTAATTACAATGACAATTTAGATGTCAATTCATATTATTACATCAAATCGAAGAAGGATGTCTTCATCCAAGAGCCCCGCATACTCCGTGAGAGCGCGAAAAACTTGTTGATAATGCCTGTGGTCTATCCGTTGCATTTTGGCACGAAGCTTCTCGGCGTCATCGGTGCGGATTTTGTCATAAACAATCTCAATCAGCGTCTCGGCATGGTCTGCAAGCCTGACGGATGCCAACTTGTTGTTTTTTCGTCGAGTGGTAGGGTGGCTGTGTCGCCTGACAAGACTTTACTCATTGGACGTAACTTGGAGTCTGTTCTCGAAGGTGCGCCTGATTTCTATTACATCAAGTTCCGAAGGGGCGAGGAGTTTGAACAGTTTGACGGCAAATCCTATGTCATTACGCGCACATGCAATCTCAATGAGGTAAATGCCCACTTTAATGTTTGCATGCTTTGTGATGAAAGCGTTCTCAATCGTGATGGCAACACATTCCTATGGAGGGCGTTGCTGCTCGGATTTGTGGCGTATGTGCTGTTGATGATGATGATATTGTTATTCAGGTGGTATTATCGTTCTCAGGTCTCCGCGCTCACTCTAAAGGGCAACGAGATGGCAAATGTTGACAAGGATTATTCCGTGTCAAGTCAGTTGTATGTGCCTGAGTTGTTGAAACTTGACGGTATTCTTCAAAAATATCATAAGACTTTTGTGAAAATTCGCGACCTCAACCGTGAAATTGAATCCTACCGTTACGACGATGTGCTCGACACCTTGCCTCAGAGCAACAAGTTCCAGCAGTCCTACAATAACATGCTCGACACACTCCGCCGTATTGCACAGTCGGAGAATGAGCGCAAAACCAAGGAAGAAACTGCAAACTGGATTTCTCAAGGTATCGCCGCCATAAATGAGGCGATGCGCATCGGGTCGAACAAGGTTGATGTACTTTCCCAAAACATCTTGATGACCCTCGTAAGGTACACAAAGGCAGTTTTGGGCGGACTTTACATCTATTCAAAGGAGGATGACGGCGAATATTTGACACTCAATGCCGCAATTTCGCTCAATCAGAAAAAAGCGGTCAGGATTAAAATCCAAAAGGGCGTCGGACTTGTCGGCACGTGTGCTGTGGAAAAAATGCCAATTTTCCTCAACAAGCTCCCTGACGACTACATCAATGTATTTTCGGGACTTGGAAAGTCGAAGCCGAGAACACTCGCAATATTGCCGATGTTGTATGACAATGAGTTGATTGCCATAATCGAGATTGCCTTCATCAATGAACTGAAGCCGCACGAGATGGAACTTCTCAAAGTCATATCGCCGACTATTGCAAGTTCGCTTGTGACGGTAAGGATAAACGAGCAGACCGAACAACTCATGAAACAGTTCCGCTCTCAGGCTGACACTCTCGCCCAAAACGAGAAGCAGATGACTGAAAACATTGAGAAACTCAAAGAGGAGCAGAACCGTTCACAAGAGCGCGAACTCGAGATGAAAGGCCTTATCGGTGCGGTCAACAACACAATGCTCACCCTCGAATTTACAACGACTGGCGTATTGCTTGATGCAAACGAGAGGTTCCTCAAGACAATGCACTTCGACCGTGCTGAATTGCAGGGTGTTAACATCATGGACATCAATCCCGACGTGCGCAAGGAACTCGAGATAATGCTTGCTACAGTGGCGGATGGAAAGTATTATGAGAAGGAGACCCATCGCCAAACCAAAAACGGCGAAACAAAATGGCTCTGGGCTACTTACACGCCGTATTTTGACAACAATGGCAACATTGTCAAAATCCTGTATCTCGCGATGGACATCACCGAATACAAGAAGGCACAGGCGCAGTTGCAGGACAACATCAAGGACTTCGAGAAGCGTCTGCATAAGATGCGTGTGGAGATGGCAAGCCTCCGCAATGAAAAGAAAAACGAATAAATAAACACATCAATAACTATAAAAAGAATTTATTACCATGCATTGTAGAAACTGTGGAAACATTGTGGCGGACGACGCCGTATCATGCCAGTTGTGCGGCTCAAATCCCGCCGACGGCAACAATTACTGCCCTAAATGCGGACATTTTTGTATTCCCGGGGATGTCGAGTGTGTGCAATGTAAAGCATCGCTTGTTGCACCTGTGAAACTGACTGTCCGAAAGGAAAACAATTATTACACACAGCCACAATCTCAACCGCAGCCGCAGCCACAATCACAGCCGCAGCCACAAGCAGAACCACAGCTGCAAATGCAGCCGCAGCCTCAAGCACAGCCGCAACAGAGAAAAACTGTGACAACTACGGTCGGACCGAAATATTTGCCTGACGACCAGAGGTATTGTAGAAATTGTGGACTTGTGATACCCTCATCCGCTCAGAAATGTCCGTTTTGCGATTCTGCAACTGGTAGTAATTATTGCCACAAATGTGGCTCTGGCACTACATCTTCCGACACTGTATGTTCCGTATGTTCGTCGCCGCTCACTTTGAGGACTAACATCGGATATATTCCTTCGCAGCCGCCGATGATGAGTCAAAACTCACAGCAGCAAAACTACCAGCCGTATTCACAGCCGCAGCAGCCATACATGCCCCGAAATCCACAGTTCAACAATGGACACATGTATGGAAATGGGAACATGTATGGAAGCAGCGAACAGCATGACTGGCTCATCACATTGCTTTTGTGCTTTTTCCTCGGCGCATTAGGTGTACACCGTTTCTATACAAAAAACTATGTGATAGGCATCATTCAGTTAGTTACTGGCGGTGGATGTGGCATCTGGTATGTGATTGATTTGATTATGATTCTTGTTGACAGCTACACCGACGGCAACGGCAACAAGCTTAAACGTAGTTGAAAAAAAACATCGTAAAAACCAACCATGACAATAACCATAAAGATAGGTTCAAACGTTCTTACCCAAGCTGACGGCATGCTCCACGTGGAGCGCATGGGAAGCCTTGTAAAAGAAATAGCTGACCTACACGCACAGCATCACAAGGTGATACTCGTCACTTCGGGGGCTGTGGCGGCGGGTCGCAGCATGGCTAAGAATTACCAGGGGCTCGACCCTGTCTCGCAACGTCAGCTGCTCTCGAGCATCGGTCAGGTTAAACTTATCGACACTTACAAAAAACTTTTCGACCAATATGGCATAAGCATCGGTCAAATCCTCGTCACAAAACAGGATTTCCGTACCCGTGAGCATTATCTCAACATGAGAAACTGCATCTCCACACTTTGGGACAGCGGCGTGATTCCTGTTGTCAATGAAAACGACACGGTTTCCGTGACGGCGTTGATGTTCACCGACAATGATGAACTCTCTGGTCTTCTCGCTTCAATGATGGACTGCCAGAAACTGTTCATCCTCAGCAATATCGACGGCATCTACAATGGAGACCCGAAATCGCCCGATTCTTTCGTCATCAGTGAGATAACGCCTCATACCAATGTCGCGCAATTCATTCAGACCTCGAAATCCAATTTTGGACGCGGTGGAATGTTGACAAAATGCCGCATCGCACGCAAGACCGCCGATTCGGGCATTGATGTCTATATCGCAAATGGCACTACGCCAAAGGTGATAACGAGGCTTGTGGATGGAGACAAAGATTTTGTATGCACACATTTCACGGCTGGAGACCGCAGCCCTGCCATAAAGAAATGGATTGCATATTCCGACGGCTTCACTAAAGCGACCGTCATCGTCAATCAAGGCGCCGCCGACGCTTTGCGCGACCACCACAACAAGGCGGCAAGCCTCCTGTATCCGGGCATCGTGAAGATAGACGGTGAGTTCAAGAAAGACGACCTCCTGCTTGTCAAGGATGAGACTGGCACGACTATTGGCGTCGGACGTTCATCAATCGACAAGGAGCGGCTCATGAAACTCGACCCTAAAAAACACAACAAGCCCATAATACATTACGATTACCTCTATATTTACCCAGATTAAGATGTGGAACGCGGACGGCACGTCCGCCCAAAATAATAAACAATGACACAAACACAACAGCAACTCGCCGCCGTAAAGGAAGCGGCGCGAATGACAGGAACAATCACGGACGCACAGTCCGCCAAAATACTCAACGAAATTGCAGACGCCCTTGTCGCAGACAAGGAGCGCATCATCGCCGCAAACGCGCAAGACCTCTCGCGCATGGATTCCGCAAACCCAATGTATGATCGCCTTTCCATCGATGAAAAGCGTATCGATGGCATGGCGGCTGACACTCGGAACGTCGCCACACTCCCCGTGCCATACGGTGAAATCATTGAGCAGCGCACAATGCCCAATGGTCTCGATCTCCGCAAAGTGCGTGTGCCTCTTGGCGTCGTGGGCGTGATATACGAAGCGCGTCCAAATGTTACGGTTGATGTGGTTTCGCTCTGCCTCCGCTCCGGCAACGCCGTGGTTTTAAAGGGCGGCAGCGATGCCAAGGATTCAAACGAAGTGCTCGTTGACATCATACACGATGTCCTGAAAAACAACAATGTAAACCCCGACATCATCCAACTTCTGCCTGCCGGTCGTGAAGCCGCCACAGAACTTATGAATGCCGTCGGTTATATTGACATCCTCATCCCTCGTGGTTCAAAAGGTCTTATCAACGCCGTCCGCGACAATGCCAAAGTGCCTGTTATTGAGACTGGTGCGGGTGTTGTCCATACATATTTCGACAAGTCCGCCAATCTTGAAATGGGTCGTTCCGTCATCACTAACGCCAAGACCCGCCGCGTGAGTGTCTGCAATGCCCTCGACTGCCTGATAATCCATAGCGACCGCCTTGCCGACCTGCCTGCGCTCTGCACCGACCTCGCAGTAAAGAATGTGGAAATCCTTGCCGATTCCCGCGCATTTGCTGCCCTCGACACTCATTACGCCGCATCACTCAAACACGCCGAAGAATCCGATTTTGGACGCGAATTTCAGGCGTTGAGGATGGCTATCAAGACCGTTGACAGCATCGATGAGGCTCTCGACCACATTTATAAATACAGCAGCAAACATTCCGAGGCTATCATCACCGACGAT
>JAGCRY010000124.1 GCA_017964465.1 Bacteroidales bacterium
CCTTACAAAGCCAAATCCACCGCCGAATTTTGGCATCGTTGGCATATATCGCTCTCCACGTGGCTCAAAGATTACCTCTACATCCCAATCGGCGGCAATAGAAACGGCTCTTTTGGCGGCTATGCGTGTTGGGTGGTGATATTGTTGGTGTTTGTGATGCTCAGCGGCAGTATGCTGTTGGCGGGGATTTTGTTTGGGTCGATGGTGATTTTGGTGATAATATGCCAATTCTTTCCAAATTTCAAACACACGATGGTTACGATGATGAACAACCAAATCACAATGCTCCTCGGCGGTCTGTGGCACGGTTCGAGTTGGATGTTTGTTACTTGGGGCGGCTACAATGGCTTCGGCCTCGTGGTCTATAAATTGTGGAAAAAAGAGACGCAGGTGTTCCGTTGGATAATCCTCGTATTATGCAATGTGGCGGCGTATGTTACTTATACTCAGAACGTTTGGCACAATCCTAATGGCGTTGTCCTGTGGATAATCGCCGATTGTGTATGGTTTTATTGCTATTTGGTTTGGGTGGTCAAATTATCTGAGACCCGCCCGCACCGTCCGCTGAAATATGCCCTTGGAGTGGTTTTCATTGCATTTATGTCGCTTTGTGCGGTGGTTTTGACGGGGTTGTGGAACAGCGACGTAAATTTTTTGTCGTGGATACTGTTAACTTTTGTAAGTTGTGCAATTTTTTATATCTTTGACAATTGGAAAATGTACTTTCCCGCCTACAATGTGCAGAGCCGCACCGCCACTATCTTGCTGTGGGGCAACTTCTTGGCGGCGTTGTGGATGTGCTTTTTGGGACACACCGGCGGCTTATACATCGTGTGGCTTTTGGCGTCGGTGGTGGCGTTGTCGGGATACATTTTCGCAATTACAAAAGGACAGATAAAGGAGCCGGCGAAGTTTGTGCCGTATATTTGGGGCATCTTCCTGACTTTCAATTTCATAACATTCACAAGGATATGGTTTCGCGCACAGGATACCGACACGGTGGAGATGATGTTGGAGCGGCTGTTCAACGGTTGGAGCGACATCTCGCTGATTCCCACGATGGTGGCGAGTTACAAGAAAGTCTTCATCGTCATTTTGATGGGAATGGTGGTTCATTGGCTCTCAGTCCCCTTCAAGGAGCGGTACACCAAATGGTTTGTGGATTCAGCCCTGTGGGTGAAGATATTGATTTGCGTATTCACGGTGTTTATGCTTTATCAGGTGAAAGCATCTGATTTGCAGCCGTTTATATATTTCCAATTCTAACTTAATAAAATTTTGTGATCATGGCAAGTAAAACGAAAGAAGTGGTGACAACCACAACAAAGGTGGCAGCCGATGGTTCAAAGACTGTGACAACCACAACCACGACTACCGAGACCAAAACCACTGTCAGCGGTGGCAAAGGTTGGTTTGGCGGGCTTTCTCCGCTTTTCAAGGCGCTGTTCATTATTGGTGCTCTATTAATTGTGGGCGTGATTTTTGGCGTGCTCTTCTTCGGACGTGCCAAAGTTTCATCAAACACGATGGAACCCACATACGCAAAAGGCAGCACAGCGTGGTTCAAGCGTTTCGGTGCGCCTGAGCGTGGAGACGTGCTTGTGTTCCGTCACCCCGAGGCGGACAGTATCATCCACAATGCACCCGACAAAAACTATTACAAGATGATTCGTTTGTATGGTGAGGCGTGGTGCAACAAGAATATTGACCCGGTGGAGTTCCAGGGCAAGAAGAAGCGTCCGATTTTCCTTTCGCGCTGTATCGGTCTGCCCGGCGACGTCGTTGCCATCAAGGACAACAAGGTGTCAATCAACAACAATCCTGTTGAGGATGTGGAGACCACAAAGCACCTTTTCCTGACCGTCACCGACGACATTCTCAAAAATGAGTACCTCGAACCCCTTGGCATCAACAAACAGGACATCACATACGCCGGTGCGGATGCCGAGACCATCATCAGTTTCTATCACAATGCGATTCCCACAAACACCCAGGCAGCCCTGTACAGCTTGAGCGAGACTGAGGCTGATGCAATCTACAAAAACAATATTGCACGCAAGTTGGTGAGGGTTTCCATGCCGAAAGATTATTTCGAGAGGACTGTGTTCCCATACATTGAGAAGCTCCACTGGAACTCGTCGAATTTCGGACCGATTCAGGTGCCTGCAAAGGACAAAGTATTGAAACTCAACACTAAAATCCTGCCGTTCTACCGCCGTTGCATCGAGGTTTATGAGGGCAACAAGGTTGAGGTAAAGGGCAACGACATTTTCATCAATGGCGAAAAAACTGAATCCTACACATTCCGTCGCAATTATTTCTTTGTGTTGGGTGACAACCGCTCCACTGAGGACGATTCGCGCTATTTCGGCTTCTTGCCTGACAATCACGTAATGGGTGTTGCAAACTAATGCTTTACGACATTATGAGAAATTTTTTAGCAACCATCGCCGCCGCTCTGCTCTTTGTTTCATGCGGCGGCAATAATAATGGTGGAAATTCCACGACGCCGAAGTCAACGGACAGTTCTGCCACAAAACAGGTCACTAATGCTGCGCCACAGGCTGCCTCTGTGCCTGAACCTGAAAAAAACAGCGAGCCTAACATCTATGTAGCCGCTTCGACCTCGACCAACGACAAGGACATGAAGACCACCATTTATAAAAATGGCGAGACTCTCTACACCTACGACGGAATGATTTCGTTCCTCTATGTGGTTGGCGGACATGTGTATTACGGCATCAATCCCATTGACGAAGAGGAATCTTGTAAGGTCTATGCCGATGGCAAAGACACAAAAATCGTCTTAGGACCAGACCGTCGGGTTTGGAAGGGCGACAAGGACGTTTTCTTCGACGACTGCACCGGCAAAGTGTTTGACCAGACGGAAAAGACTGTCTTTACATACACGCCCGACGAGGACGGAGCGTCAATGATAGACGGCGTGGTGCAGGACGGAGACAATATTTATGTGATGATGAGCACGGGTTTCGGCTCGGAAGCATCCAAACTATACAAGAACGGCACTGAAATCGAAAACACAACGGGTGTAAGCGAATGTTACGGATTGCGTTGCAAAAATGGCGACGTTTATTTCCGTGGATTTGGAGTATGGCAGGGAAATTCCATGGTTCCAGTCATTTGTAAAAACATGAAGCCTGTGCTTGGCGGTTTCAAGCCCGAAGGTTCGTTCTGGATCAACGACAACGGCGACATCTACACTTCCGAACCTAATGAGAATTACGAGGAAGGTGATGATTTCACGTACCTCAATGTCTATAAAAACCTCAAGAATCCTAAGAAGGTGATAGGCTTCCCCGAAGACGGTTTTAATATGGCTTCGGACGGCGACGATGTTTATTATTGGAGTTTTGCGGGTGCGTTGGATGCCTACATCTACAAGAATTTTGGTGAGCCCTCCAAAATTAACTACCCCGCTAAGAGTGAAAGTGTAGCGCATTATATGTCGAAGATGAAGGACGGACACCTCTACGCTGCAATTGTCGATTATGAAGTCCCAAACACTGTAACACTCTATAAAGACTCCCAACTCCTCAAATCCTATCCTGCCAACGTTTCGCAAGAAGACGGCTTGGACGCAGTGATTGCAGAGTTTACGATGGAGATTGAGTAGTAATTCATAATTCATAATGCATAATGCATAATGCATAATTGCCATCCGGCGGACGCCTAATTATGCATTATGCATTATGAATTATGCATTGAAAAAATTATGCATTGAATCTTAGTGATGGAACAACCTGATTCCGGTGAAGCTCATCACGATACCGTATTTGTTGCAAGTGTCGATAACATTGTCGTCACGGACAGAGCCGCCGGGTTGTGCGATGAAGTTGACGCCGCTCTTGTGGGCGCGTTCAACATTGTCTCCGAATGGGAAGAATGCGTCTGAACCCACTGAAACGCCGCTGTTTTTGTCCAGCCATGCGCGTTTTGCCTCGCGTGTGAACACTTCGGGCTTTACCTTGAAGTATTTTTGCCATTCGCCTTCTGCGAGTACGTCCATGTAGTCATCGGAGATGTAGATGTCGATTGTGTTGTCGCGGTCGGGGCGTTTGATGCCGTCAACGAATTGGAGACCAAGCACTTGCGGTGACTGACGAAGCCACCAGTTGTCAGCCTTCTGACCTGCAAGCCTTGTGCAGTGGATGCGTGATTGTTGACCTGCGCCGATGCCGATTGCCTGTCCGTTTTTCACATAGCAAACCGAGTTTGATTGCGTGTATTTCAATGTTATCATCGCAATTGTGAGGTCGGTCTTGGCTTGTGCTGTGAGGTTTTTGTTTTCGGTTACAATGTTGTCAAAGAATTTGTTGTCGATGACAAGTTCGTTGCGGCCTTGTTCAAATGTGATGCCGAAAACCTCTTTGCGCTCGATGGGCGCTGGTTTGTAATTCGGGTCGATTTTGATGACGCAATAGTTGCCGTTCTTCTTGGCTTTCAAGATGTTGAGGGCTGCATCTGTGTAGCCGGGCGCGATAACGCCATCCGAAACTTCACGTTTAATGACCAATGCTGTGCTTTCGTCGCAAACGTCGGACAACGCAATGAAATCGCCAAATGACGACATCCTGTCTGCACCACGTGCGCGGATGTAGGCATTTGCAAGCGGGGTGAATGTGATGTTCAAGTCGTCCGCCCAGTAGATTTTTTTCTCAACGTCCGAGAGTGGCAGTCCGATTGCTGCACCAGCCGGCGAAACGTGTTTGAAGGACGTTGCGGCGGGGATGCCGGTAGCCTTTTTGAGTTCGCTCACGAGTTGCCAACCGTTGAAGGCGTCGAGGAAATTGATGTAGCCGCCCCTGCCGTTCAAGACCTCCACGGGAAGTTCGCCTTCCTGCATGAAAATCCTTGCGGGCTTTTGGTTGGGGTTGCAGCCATATTTGAGTTGGTATTCCTGCATTTTATTTCGTGTTTTTGTTGATGATTCTGCTTTCGTAACTGCCTGACTTTATGTCGATAAAGCGTGTGAACAATGACACCTTGTTGTCGGCATTGAGGCTGTTCCAAACTGTGTTGGTAAACTCGTCGATATTGCCCTTGATGTCCACCAAAGTCGGCTCGCCCTCAAAACTCGGCAGCGGGTTGCCGTCGCCCATGTATGTATGGATGAAACGACCTTCGCCTGCGATTGGGTTGTCGTAATTGAAGGTGTAGCGGCAATTTGATTCGGGGCGTCCGTTGTCAGATTTCAAAATCGACATTTGGAAACTGTATTTGCCATTGTTGACGTTCATGATGCCCGAAATACGCGGCGTGAAATTGGGCGCGTCGGGTTCGTACTGACGTGTGCGGAGCGACATTTCAAAAGTCTGTTCGGCGTTCATCAGGTCGTAGATTGTGTCGGTCTGGTCGCCGTTTGTGACGATTGTATTGTTGCCGAGTACGCGGACAGGCGCGTAGATGATGAGCGACGGATCTTTCATTTTTGAAGGGTCGAAAGCCTCAGTCCTGATGCCCTCGCCGTCCTCCACGAAAACACGGTTGCGCGAATTTTCGCTGCGACCCATTATAAAATATGCCGTAACAGCGTATTTGCCGTCGGCGCTCTTGCCAATCACGATGCCGCGTCCGGGATACGTGGTCTTGGAAAGTTCTTCTTTGAGCGATTGAAGGTTCATTTTTATATTTAATTTTTAAATTGTTTCCACAGTTTTTAGTGCCGCTGCGATTGCCTGGTTGACGTTGTATTGTTCCCATTCAGCCAGGAGTCCGGTGATGTAGAATCCTGTCGGTTTCAGTGTGTCTTTGATTTTTGTGACTGTCGCCTGTGTCTCAATGTCCTGAATCGGGTGTGTGTATTCAGTATATCTGTGTGTGATATAGACAGGGTTGAGCGGCATGCGTGAGAGTTCGTCCTTTATGTCGTCCTCGGAAATATAGTCCGTAAACTCCACAGTTCCAGTCATTTTGTGGCTTTCGCTGTTGTTTGCGGCGTTGAAATTTCCAGTGCAGATGATTTTATGTGCGCGGTGTTCCTTTCCGGGCAGGTAGATTTCGGTGTATGGGTTTTTGCTGAGTTCACAGAATACCGAGGTCGTGCCGTGATATTTGAGTGAGGCGATATATTCTTTATATGGCTCAATTTCAGGCGTATGCAGAATTTTCGGCAGCATTTTGAGGTTGGCGCAGAATATCACTTTGTCGTATTCCATGCCGTCAACGAGCCATTTGTCGCCGCGCTTTTCAATGTCTCTAACAACGTGGTTGAGCGTCAGTCGGTCGCCGATTGCCTCAACGAGTTTGTTGACGAGCCTTTGAGCGCCGCCGTTTATGTCGTAGAGGAATGTACGTGCTGCGAGGTATTGTGCTTTGTCATGATTGAAGTTTGCCATGATGATTTCATCGGCTGTAGGCGCATGGAGACGTCCTTCAAGCCATCTGAGCGGGATTTTGCGGAGGTCGCTGTGCCATACTTTTTCGTAGTACGGACCAAAAAACATGTCATACAATGTCTGTCCATATTTCGCCTTGAGGTATGTGGCGAGGAATTTTGGCGAGCGGCTGCTTTTTTCCTTCGCTTTGATTTGGAAAATGTCGCTTACAATGCGCTTTTGAATTTCCGGCTGCAACATGTAAATATGGCTAGAAATCGGGCTTGGAACTCCCTCAATCTCAGTCATTTTCTTCTTGAACATTCCATGAAATTCGGGTTTGGAGACCTCGCCGTTTTCAAACAGTATCGCGCTGTTGCGTTTTACTTCCACGATTTCCTCGTCAAAGTTGATGACGCCTTCGATGAATTTCCGTGTTGTGTCGCAAATTTGTTTCATGGAGTTTGCGCCGCAAATATGGAATGTGCATCCGTCGGCTTTGATGCTTTGGGCGAGTCCTCCGGCGGTTTGGCTCTTTTCATAGACCGCAACGTCATGCTTTTCCATGAGGGTTTTAGCGGCTGTGAGTCCTGAAATTCCGGCTCCTATGATTGCGATTCTTGACATGGCTTTTAAAAGTTTTTGTTAGTTTAGGCTTTTGATTGTGCCGGTCTGCGGATAGAGTATCAACTTGAATCCGTCTTTTTGCATCAATGACGATGGCAAGTATCTTACTGTGCCTAACTGATTGATGTTCAATGTTTTTTCGGACAGTGAGTTGTTGTTTTGCAAGATTTTCACAATAGCGTATGCGTTTGTCAGGTATGCAAAACCGTTTGCCGACTGTGATGCGCCTGTCCTTTGACGCTCCATAGTCTGTTTGTCGTCGTATTGATTTATGGCAACATTGTCACCCAAATCGTTGATTTCCACAAATATAGGACTGCCTTTTGTGCTTTCCTTGGGCGTTATGCCATATTCGGGTGAAAACTTGAACAGGATGTCCTGCGATGTGCCTTTTTGGGGAGTGTAGGTGAAAATGTAGGTCTTTTCTGTCTTGATTTTTTTGCCGATGAACATGCTCATATACGATTCTTCAAGTTTGTTGAGCTGTTCAACCATATATCGGAGCGCGTCGCCGGTAGGTGCGTTGTTGCCGTCGCTCTCGCCTTTGAGGAGCGCGTTGCGGTCGTCGCGGAGGAGGAAGATTTCATTGGCGAGTTCCTGCGCCTGTTCGTCCAATGACTTGCGTATCAGGTTTTTCTTAGTGGTTGGCACGGCGGTGAATATTGAATCGGCGTCCACAACGTGCAGCACGGTGTCATATACAGTTTCGTATCTGTTGACGTTGATGTCCTGGAATCTGCGGCGGGTGTTGAGGTCGTCGCTCGTGAGGTTGCTGTGCGTGTCGTCGTCACGGTAGTTGCGCTCCTGAAAATCGGGCTTTGTGTTGACGCTCTCCAAAAATCCTTCGGGGCTGAAATTCATTGCGCAAGGATAGTTGGTTTCCACTATGTACGTGCGCGACAAATCTTGCACTGGATATGATGAAATTTCGATGTTGCCAAGTTTCCAAACGCTTGAATTGTTGGTGATTATGTCGTCTGTGCCGATGTATTTGGAGGCGTATTGATAATAAGGTCCACGGACGCTCACCTCGTTGACGGCTGTCACCTTCACGGTGATTGCGGTCATCGGCAGCGAATATATTATCGGGTTGTCCTTCACGGAGTTGACGTTGTTGATATTTTCCACGCGGATGTATTTTTTCTGCGTGGAGCATGAAACCATGCCAAGCGTCGCGAGAGCCGTGAATAATATAATTGAGTTTTTCATTGTCATTTTGTGTGTTACGATACCGCAAATTTAATGTTTTTTTATGAAATGAAAAACTTTTTTACTGCCTTTGGAAAAAATCTTCGGGATTGTTGTGGAAGTCAACGGGGTCGGGGAGGTATTTGCCCTCTTCTGACTGTTTTTCAAGTTGTTTGGATTCCTTTATGTCTTCCTCCGCCGCGTTTTCAACTTCGCCATTCACGTATTTCGTAACCTTGAATTTTTTAGTTTTTGGGTCGAGTTCCTTCCATTCGCCGTGCTTTTCATCGTTTTTGTATGTGCCTGTAAGCTCGATTTCGCCTTTTGTGTTATATTTCGTGTAGCGGCCTTCGAGTTTGCCGTTTACGTAGGTCGCCTCAAACAAAATCGTGCCGATGTCGTGGTAACGCTTCCAAGTGCCGTTTTTAACGCCGTCTTTCCAATTGAGTTCCTCGGCGGGGAGGCCGTAGGGGAAGTATGTGATTTCGGGACCGTTTTTCTTGCCACGGACATAATTTTCCTCCGCCACGAGTATCGAATCGCTTTCGAGGTACTGCCAGAGGCTGTCTTTTTGACGTTGATAATAATAGCCCATCGCCACGCGGTCGCCGTTTTCGTCGTATAGGATGGCGGAGGCGCGGTCGTCGTCTATCATATAAAGGTGTGCGCTCACGCCGCCGCGCTCGTAAAATTTGTAAAAGTCGCCGCGAGGTTTGCCTGCCTCGTAGTTGATTTGGGATTTGCGGTTGCCGTTGCGGTAGAGTTCAATCCAAACGCCTATCTTCTTGCCAGTTACGTCGGTTTGGTTGGTGGGGCC
>JAGCRY010000125.1 GCA_017964465.1 Bacteroidales bacterium
AAGATTTTCATTCTTGTAATACGGGTTCGATTCCCGTAGGGACTACAAAGGTTGAAGTTGATGAGGCTTCAACCTTTTTTTGTATTATTTTTTCTTGCTATTTCCAAAAATAGCAATTATCTTTGCAAATTAAAGCCTATGAAAAAGTAGGCGAGCGAAATTATAACGTGTATATTGTGCTAATGTGAAAAAATGAGGATTGTATCACATAGAAAGTTGGTGGAGTTTTATAGTTCAAGTGGACACGCCGATGCGGAATCTGCGCTTGAACAATGGTATGAAGTCGCGGAAAATGCTGTATGGCGTAATTTGTCGGATATCAAAAAAGATTATCCCGCAACAGATTATGTGGGCAATCAGCATTATGTTTTCAATATAAAGGGCAACAAGTATAGACTTGTGGTCGTTGTAAAATTTACCATTGGACACATATTCATACGTTTTGTAGGGACGCACGCCGAATATGATAAAATTGATGTTTCAACAATTTAATTGGTAGAATTATGAAAATTTCAAAACAAATATATGAGTTTGCATTGGACAGAATAGAGTCCCTGTTGCCTTTGGTAACTGATGATACTCCGGCTGAGGATGCAAAGAGCATTGAATTGATGATAATGTCGGATATTGTTATAACATACGAAAAAGAGCATTATCCAATAGGACGACCTGTCGCCGCTGAACCCAAAAAGGTCAGGGATATGGTTTATGCGTAATTTTTTAATTGAAATATCATTGCTATTGTTAGTCTATTATGGACATCGAAGAATACATAGAAAACCACACGACCCCCGAAGATGAGGCGTTGCGACAACTACGCCGCCACACCAACCTTACCACCACTTTCCCGCGTCAATTGTCGGGACCAGTGCAGGGCAAACTTTTGGAAATGCTCAGTCGTATGATTGCGCCCCAAAATATCCTTGAAATCGGCACTTTCACCGGCTATTCGGCGTACTGCCTCGCCAAAGGATTGCAGGACGGCGGAATGTTGCACACCATCGAAGTCAAGGACGAAATGGAAGATCCGTTGCTATCGTTCTTTGAGAAGGCAGGCATTTCTGACAAGGTAACTCTGCATATTGGCGACGCCGTGGATGTGGTCAAAGAAATGGATATGACATTTGACCTCGCCTTCATTGACGGCGACAAGCGTCAATATCCTGATTATTACGCCGTTGTGCTGCCAAAAATCAGGCGCGGCGGCTACATCATCATCGACAATGTTCTTTGGTACGACAAGGTAATCACCGAACCAAAACACAATGACCCCTACACCGCCGGCATCATCGCCCTCAACGACATTGTGCAGAACGACCCGACAGTAGAAAATGTCATCGTGCCGGTGAGGGACGGGCTGACGATTGTGAGGAAGTTGTAAGAATTAATTGACATTAGCGGTTTTCCTTCTTAAAAATCAGTTTCATAGTCTCCGAGTCCAACGGCTGCATTGTGGGTAGGTTTAGACTTTTAACCATTTTGAGCGTGCCTTGCTTGTATTTGAGAAAATGGTCGGTTTTGAGGTGCGCTTGGTAGGCGGAATCGGAGGCGTAAATTTCGAGAATGCGGATTTGAGTTGGGTTGTCGGCACTCTGCATCGGAAACAGGCAGATAACGCCCGGCTCGCGCTCAACGCTCAGACGGTCAACCTCGTTGGCAAATTCAAGATACTCAGTTAGATACTGAGGATATACCTCGATTTCGGCAATGCGAACAATCATTTTGTCTGAGTTTTGGCTATGCACGTCCACCACGCCCTGAGCCAATAATGTTGATGTTAACATAGTTATAATCGATGTAATGACAAATCTAAGCATAATTTTTCGTTATTATAATTTCCGCAAAAATATAATATAAATCGCATTTTGTAGATGATAAATCACGGATTTTTTTACCAAAATTACGGAAATGGCGCGTCATCTTTTTTTTCAATGTGGCAAAAATTCCATAACTTTGCCCAAAAAAGAAAGTAATCATGCAAATTGTACCGTACAGCCCCGAACTGAAACCCGCTTTCATTGAAATGAATACGGCGTGGATTTCTGCAATGTTCAAAATTGAGTACTCTGACATTGAGGAGTTCAATGCCATCGACAGTGCCATCAACGACGGCGCACAGATTTTTTTTGCCATTGACGAAATGCGCAATCCAATGGCGTGCTGCATGATACGTCCAGTTGGCAGCGGCGAATGGGAAATCTTGAAATTTGCCGCCAAGGGAATGTACACCGGCACCGGCGCGGGCTCGGCATGTTTCAAGGCTTGCATCGACTATGCCAAAAGTCAGAACGCCAAGAAGATAATCATCGTTTCCAACAAAAAACTATCGCAAGCACTCCACATCTACCGAAAATTTGGTTTTGTGGAAGTCCCCGTTGACAAAACCAAATTCCCCTTCGAGCGCGGCGACATCGCGTTTGAGATGGAGATGGGGGGATAAATTTTTTCTCCACTTTTTGCCGTGTGTTTCCTTTTTAATTTATAACTTTGCGGTTAATTATAATTGTAAAAACAAATGGAAAAAATAAATTACACACTTCCCTGCAAGGTGCGCGACATTTCGCTTGCCGCTCAGGGGCGCAAGATGCTCAATCTCGCCGAGTCGCAGATGCCCGGCTTGATGGCTCTCAGGCAAAAATATGCCGATTCCAAACCCTTGAAGGGCGCAAAGATAACCGGCTCGCTCCACATGACCGTGCAGACGGCTGTATTGATTGAGACTTTGACGGCTCTCGGCGCAGAGGTGCGTTGGGCAAGTTGCAACATATTCTCCACACAGGACGAGGCGGCGGCGGCTGTTGCTGAACGTGGCGTGCCGGTGTTCGCGTGGAAGGCTGAAAACCTCGAAGAATATTGGTGGTGCACCGAACAGGCGTTGACTTTTGGCGACGGCGTGGGTCCCGACCTGATTGTTGACGACGGCGGCGACGCTACATTGATGTTGCATCTTGGCATTGATGCTGAAAACGACCCTTCAATCCTCGACACCACACCTTCGGGCGAGGATGCAGTGCAACTCTACAAGCGCATCAAATTTGGTCTCGCCGACGACCCGCAGAAGTGGCACAAACTCGCCAAGAACGTGCGTGGCGTTTCTGAGGAGACCACGACGGGCGTTCACAGGCTCTATCAAATGGCTGAACAGGGCAAATTGTTGTTCCCTGCCATCAACGTCAACGACTCCGTTACAAAATCCAAGTTTGACAATCTCTACGGCTGCCGCGAATCGTTGGCGGACGGCATCAAGCGCGCCACCGACATTATGATTGCCGGCAAGGTTGTGGTTGTGTGCGGCTATGGCGACGTTGGCAAGGGCTGCGCAAGGAGTATGAGGGGTTTTGGCGCGAGGGTTTTGGTTACGGAAATCGACCCGATTTGCGCATTACAGGCTGCAATGGAAGGTTTTGAGGTTACGACAGTGGACGACGCGCTCCCATACGGCGACATTTACGTTACTTGTACCGGCAACCGCGACATCATCTCCGCTGAACAGATGTCGAAGATGAAGGACAAGTCGATTGTCTGCAACATCGGACACTTCGACAACGAAATAATGATGGCAGACCTCGAAAAATGGCCCGGCATCGTCAAAAACAACATCAAGCCGCAGGTAGACCAATATGTGTTCCCCGACGGTCATTCGGTGGTGATTCTCGCCGAAGGTAGGCTCGTCAACCTCGGTTGCGCTACGGGTCATCCGTCGTTTGTAATGAGTAATTCGTTTACAAATCAGACACTTGCACAACTCGACCTCTGGCAGAAGAAGTATGAGATTGGCGTTTACCGTCTGCCGAAGTATTTGGACGAGGAAGTGGCTCGCCTGCACCTCGACAAACTCGGCGTGAAACTTACCAAACTCACTCAGGCTCAGGCCGATTACATCGGCGTCAATGTCGATGGACCCTACAAGGCAGAACATTACCGCTATTAACAAGTCTTTATTATTTTATTGCCTGCTATACTATGGAGGATTTGCGGCTGCAAGGCTGCGGATCCTCTTTTTTGTAATGTGTAGTATTCTTAACGTCTAATTAAAGTTTTGTTAATACTATAAGACTACCTTTGCGCAATCGAAAAAATTAGCATCATCACAAAATGAAGGTATTGCTTGTATCGACCAACGACAAAGAAGGCGGCGCGGCTATCGCTTGTATGCGCATTTTCAAGGCATTGCGCAAAAACGGAGCCGACAAAGTCGATATGCTCGTCCGCAAGAAGGAAACGGACGAGCCGGGGGTGCATACCGTCAATACCAACTTTTTCCGCAAGGCTGTCAACTTCTTGTCCTTCTGTTTTGAACGGTTGCAGATTCTGTTTTTGTTGAGATTCCGCAAAAAATACCTCTATCAGGTCTCCATCGACAATTTTGGCACCTACAAACTCGCGGACAATCCTCTCGTCAAGGAAGCCGACGTCATCAACTTTCATTGGACGAGTCAGGCGATGCTGTCTGTCAATCAGTTGCAAAAACTCCTCGATATGGGCAAGCATATTGTCTTCACGATGCACGATATGCACTATTTCACGGGCATTTGCCATTATGCACGGAGTTGCACGAGGTATTTGGCTGGCTGTGGCAATTGTTATTTCCTCGGCAAGGGCAAGGGCGAGAATGATTATTCACGGCGTTGTTTTGAGCGCAAACTCGCCATCCGCAACCGTCAGACTATTTCATTTGTGGGATGCAGCCAATGGCTCACCGACTTGGCAAAGGAATCCAAGGTGTTCAAGGGAATGCGCGTCATCAATATTCCTAACCCAATCGACACGTCCCTGTTCCGTGCCATCGACAAGGACGACGCCCGCGAACAGTTTGGCGTTACGGGCAAATATGTGGTGCTTTTTGGGGCGTACAGCGTCAAGGATCGCCGCAAGGGTTTCCATTACCTTGAACGTGCATTGGATTTCATCCACGAAAAATATCCGGGTTACGACGATGTAATCGAACTCCTCACTTTTGGCAAGGGCGACCCAACGTCAGTGCAAAAACTTCCTTATCGCTGCAAGTCAGTGGGTTACATCAAGGACGACAAAAAACTCGTTGCTCTGTATTCGGCGGCGGATGTGTTTGTGTCGCCCACATTGGAGGACAATCTTCCCAACACTGTGATGGAGGCGTTGTCTTGTTCCACTCCGTGTGTATCTTTTAATGTAGGTGGCTTGCCACAACTCATTGACCATAAGCGCAATGGCTATCTTGCAAAATATCGCGACCACGAAGATTTGGCGGAGGGCATTATGGAAGTGCTTCAAGCCATCGACCGCAATGTAATGCGCCACGCCGCCCGCAAAAAGGTTGAGGAAAACTTCTCCGAGACCGTGATTGCAATGAAGTACAGAGAGTTGTACCGCGCAGTGGCGGGATAAATTTCATTTCCGCTCCTCAATTCTGAATATCAACTTTTTACTTGATAATCCGACTTCACGTATTGTGTCAATTTGTCCGCCGACAAAAACTATTGGCTTGTTTTCTATAATTTGTACCGTTGTCAGCGAATCAACTACAAGATTGTCAATATTGTAACAATTGAGCGTTGTGTCGTTGTTGACGATTGTAATCTGTCGGAAACCTTCGTCGCCTTCGCCGATGAGGGCGGGGAACACCTTCTCGTGGATTTGGACGGTGTAGGGGGACGATTCGATGGTGCGCTCCACTTCGCCGCCCGAAAAATACGGGTCTATCCGCATAAACGGTGCGCGGAGAAGGAGGGATTGGAGTTGTTGTCCAAAGAGAAACGAACATAAGAGCAAAAATACTGTTAGGATTGCCCAAAATTTTGCAATGAAGTTTTTCATAGTGTTGATTATTAGAAGATTAAACCTAAAATTGTATTAAGTCCGCCCCTTGCGCACGAACCCAAAAATATTGTCATAAATGAAAAAGCAAGGTACAAGAAGATAATCCTCGCCGTGCTTGCGCTCACTTTGGAGGATGTGCCACGGATGCGGAAGTTGAGTGCTTCGGAGGGACAATTGTCGATGCAATGTCCGCATTTGGCGCACGTGAAACCTGGTTTGTGGTTTTTGTTGATTGCCATCAACGGGCATTTGGAGATGCATTTGTTGCACTTCTTGCATTTTTCATCGTCGAGGGCGACCTCGAAGATGTTGATTTTGTTGAAAAGCGACATCAACGCGCCCATCGGACAGAATGTGGCGCATTGAATACGTTTTTTTGTGAGGATTGGCAACACGATGCACAATGCAATGAACAACGTGTAGAAGATGATGTTTTTTATGAGCGTTGTTGCGTCAACAATCCTCTCGCCTTCGGTAACAGCCTTGAACGGACAGAGCCAGTTGCAATATTGCGGCACAAGGCTCTCGGCGCTCCACAACGCCATCAAAAACAGCATCGCAAAACTGAAATACTTGAACGATTGATTGATGCGCTTGATGACGGGGCGAGCCTTGATGCGTGAGGTTGCGTCGTCCCAACCGCCATAAAAACATCCCCACGAACAGAATGCCCGCCCCAACAGCAACGCTGCAACCGCAACAATCACAAGCATTGAGGAAATTGAGGCGTAACCATCGCTAAGACTGCCACCGAAAATGATGGTCTTTTTGATTGCTGCCGGAATTATCACCATTGTCGTAACTATGTGACAAAACGGAATGTCGCAGTTGTAGATGGTGGTTGTGTCGTAATTGATTGAACCTCTTACTTCTATCAGGTTTGCCATAAAACCCACCGCAAACAATACCGCCGACGCACCGAAAGCGATTGCGCGGTATCGGTCGGTTTTGCCCTTGTAGAGCATCATA
>JAGCRY010000126.1 GCA_017964465.1 Bacteroidales bacterium
ACAATCTGCGGGACACAAATTGTGCCGTTGAACAATCCCAAATACGAACCCATGTGACCGTAGCCTTCGAGGGCATTGGTCAAAATTGTAAACGGCATCGCCAACATTGCCGCCCACGCAAATCCAATCAAAATGAAACTTACGAAAAGCAAATATTGGTCGTGGAAAAACAATGTTGAAATAAAACCAATGCCGCCCAAAACGAGGCTCAACGAATAAGCGATTTTGCGGTTGGTTTTGGCAGCGAGCCACGGAAGCACAGCCGCCCACGCCACAGAGCCAATTGCCTGAACCGCAAACAAGATTCCCACCCAGTTGCCAGCCGCCTGATAATCAGCGGAATTGGTGTCGGTGGTGCCCCAACAGGTATCGGCAATTGCGCCATTGGTGTAAGTCCACATATACATAAACGCCGCCCAACAGAAAAACTGCACCAGACCCACAGTCCAGAACGCTTTGGGGGCTTTTGCCAACAATTGGAAAATATTTGGTGAATCCTTTTTGGGCTCTTCCTTGATGCCGTGGTACTCATTGTACAATGCGGGCGGAAACTCCTTGACTTTTAATACGGTATAGATGACGCAACCAATCAAAATCGCCGCGCCCACATAGAACGAATAAATCACCGAATCGGGTACTACGCCATCCTCAGCGGTATTGCTGATGCCAATCCACGTAAACAAGAACGGGAACACAAAACCCACCACGCTGCCAGCGTTGCAGAGGAACGACTGAATGGAATATGCCTTGGTTTTTTGCTCCTCGTTGACCATATCGCCGACGAGCATTTTGAACGGCTGCATTGCAATATTGATGCTCGTATCGAGAAGCATCAACGCCAACAATCCAAAAATCATCGCCGCGCCCACCGTGAAGCCAAAACTTCCCGCATTTGGCAACAGGCACATCACAAGCACCGCAATTGCCGCTCCCACAAAGAGATACGGAATCCTGCGTCCAAAACGGTTCCACGTCTTGTCGCTAAAAACTCCAATTATAGGCTGCACGATGATGCCCATCAACGGCGGCAAAATCCAGAAGTAACTCAGATTGTGAGGGTCTGCGCCCAACGTCGCAAAAATGCGGCTGATGTTGGCACTTTGGAGCGCATAAGCAATCTGCACCCCAAAAAATCCGAAACTAATGTTCCAGAGCGTCCAGAAACTTTGGTTTGGTATCTTTGTCATAATATTTGAGTTTAAACGAATTACGGTGCAATTTTAACCCAAATATCACTCACCGCCAAAAATTATGACAAAAAACGGATGTATTTTCTACTCAAACGTTTGCAGAAACATCCGCCACTGTCGAGCCCCTGACCACCAATTTTGTTGGCACGACGGCGGTTTGGTACGGCGTGAGGACGTGGGTCTCGATGCGTTCGAGGAGAAGTTTTGTGGCTTTTTCGCCGATGAGTTGACCGTTTTGGTCTATTGTGGTGAGCATCGGCGACGAAAGTTCTGATAATAAGCCGTTTGTGAAACCCACAACAGCCACCTTCTCCGGCACGCGGATGCCGTATTTATTGAGTTCGTTGACGGTGGTTACAGCCGTGATGTCATTGACGGCAAAAATTGCGTCGGGAATGTTGTCCTCGTCGCGGAGTTTTTTTATGACCTCCACCGCCTTGTCGTGGGAGTCGCAGTCAAAGATAGTTTCGTCGGTGATGGGCATTTTGTGGCGTTTGAGACAATCCACAAAACCGCGCCGCCTGTCCTTGCCAATCCTCACATTGTTTGGACCCGCAAAATGCACAATTTTCTTGCGTCCAAGGCTTACCAAATGTTCCGTGGCGGTGTAGGCTGCGGCATAGTCGTCGATGATGCAACGGTCGCAGGCAAAACCTTCCGGCGGTCTGTCGAAAAACACAACAGGCACATTCCTGTTCATAAGTTTTTGAAAATGAGCATAATCATTGGTCTCCTTGGTTATGGAAATCAAAATGCCTTCCACCCTGAGCGACACCAATGAGCGGATGTTTTCCTTCTCGCGCTCCACGCTCTCGTCGCTCGGACAAATGATGACATTGAAACCCGCATTGCGGGCGGTCTCGGTGATGCCGCTGATTACCGATGAGAAAAAATGATGTTGAATTTCGGGTATGATGATGCCGATGATTTTGCTGCGTTGGTTATGGAGACCCAAAGCGAGCGCGTTGGGTTGGTAATCGAGTTTGTCGGCGACGCTCCTGACCGCCTCCTTAGTTTCGGGGCTGATGTCGGGATGGTCTTTCAACGCCCTCGATACCGTGGAAGCCGAAATTCCAAGTTCGCGGGCTATGTCCTTGATGGTCGCTTGGCGGAATGGTTTCATAATAAGATTTGGTATAGGTTTAGATTTCGCTGCATAAAAGTATGGAAAATAATTGAAATTGCAAAAAAAATCGGAAAAAATCATAAAAAAAGTGCTACATTTGCGTTATACTTTTGACACCCAAAATTTTTTTGAAGATGAAAAGATTGTTCCTGATATTGGCGTTATGGTTTGATTTCACGCTCGTTATGGCGCAGACTCCACAGGCTATATGGACTGAGGATAATTCCACGCTCACTTTTTATTATGGTGTGCTTTATCAGCCTGGCGATGATTTCAAAGGGCACAAGGTCACACGTGTATGGAGCGGCGATCGTTTCAATGACATCGAAAACCGACATAGGCGCAGCTTGTCAGATGAATATTATTGGCTTGTGCCGGGGTGGGTGGCGGAAGATGTCTATGTGGATGACGATGGCAATCAAGTGACTGAATATTGCGACGTTAGCACAAAGATTGTCACTGCAATTTTTGATGATTCATTCCGAAATTATAAAATCAAGCACACTCAATGGCTCTTTGAGCATTGTTCCAATATGACTTCCGTCCAAAAAATGGAAAACCTTTGCACAGACATTGTGACGGATATGCGTGGAATGTTCTATGAATGTGAATCTCTGTCGGAAATTGACCTCAGATACCTCAATACTTCAAATGTCGAAAACCTTTCATACGCTTTTGCCGGCTGTAAGTCGTTGAAAAAGATTGATTTGAGCCATCTAAACACTTCAAATGTGACCGATATGAGGGGACTGTTTTTTGAATGTGAAACGCTCACGGAGATTGACGTAACGCCGCTCAACACAAAGAATGTGAAAGACATGGCGGGCATGTTCGCTTCATGCAGTTCTCTAAAAACGCTCTATCTTGCTGATTTGAATGTCAGGAGCGTAAATGATTTCACGTCGATGTTTGAGGATTGTAGCGCGTTGGAGAAGATTTATTGTGACAAGGACTGGAAATCCATTCGCCCGTCCGCCGATTATGAATTTTTGTTTACAAACTGTGATAATCTTGTTGGTTTTGTGCCTTACGACGAATCTGAAACTGGCATTTCAATGGCAAATCCCAAAAAATATTTCACGTGGGATTGCATTATGATTGAAAAAAAATCATTTGACCAGGGCGTCAAGTGGGCAGATTCTCCTATAAATCCAATGGAAACTCACATGGACATTAAACAGTCGGGCAATTTCTCGTATTATATTGATGGTAAGAATGTTACATCTGCAATCGCCGAGCCTGGAAAATATAATGTAAAAATCCGTTTTCAGTCTAATGACGGCGAAATCGACTATTCGCAGGATTTCCAAATCACTGTCATTGAGTTGCCATACATAAAGGCGGACTTTGACGAGACAGTGCGCAGTTATTGTGGCGGCGAGGAGGTTGAAATTAAGTTTTCAAACATTCGCAACGTGAAGCCTGACAAGTATTCAATATATTTTTCTGCTCCTGTCTTCATGGAGGAAAACGATGCAACTTTTGATGGTGAAAAGATTGTATTCTCCATACCTTCAAATCTCCAACAAGGTGACTATCAGGCGTTTTTTACGCTGAAAAACTCTGAAGTCCAGAGCGATGAGATGGTTTTGAAGTTCAATATTGGTAACCGCAGCTTGAAAACGAAATGGGACGACGTGGTTTACATTCCAAATCCTCAAAACCTTTATGTGAAATATCAGTGGTTCAGGGATGATGAGGAAATTTTTGGAGCGAAGAAACAGTTTTACAATGAGTTGGACGGTCTCAATGGCACTTATTATGCGATTGTCACCGACACTGACGGCAACGAGTTCAAGACTTGTTCGCTCGAAGTCACCAAACAAATTGTCAATTCTGCGCCGCGTGTTAACGTGTTCCCGAATCCAGCCGTCGCAGGCGAGCAGATAACGTTACAACTTGAAAACATTGACATTTCCAATGGAGTTGAACTTTTGATTTTTACGTCGTCTGGTTCATTCATAAAGCGCATCGAAAATGCCCAACATACTAATTATCTGACGCTTTCAAAGGGTGGATACATGGGTTATGCAGTTTATGACGGCGAAAAAATTGCATTTAAAATTATGGTGGAATAACAAAAATTTATGGAAAATGAAAAGATTGATTTTGACATTCGGTTTTGTGTTAAGTGTCATGCTCGGCATGGCACAGACACCTCAGGCGATTTGGACGGAAGGCAACAGGACGATTACCTTTTATTATGGCAGTTTGTACAATGTTGGCGACAACTTTGGCGGACAGACAGTTACGAAGGTATGGAGTGGCAGCCGTTTCCATGAAATCAAGCGCACCGACGACCCGACAATCATCGAGCGCGAGCCGGGATGGGTGACGGATCAAACTTTGATTAATCAAAGTGACCGCTCTTTCGTCTGCTCCGACTTCCCTGAAAAAATTGAAACGGCGGTTTTCGACCCGTCTTTCAAAAATTATCGACTCTCTCATTCGCGGTATTTCTTTTTTGGCTGTACGAATTTGAAGACCATTGTCGGCATTGAAAACCTCAATACTGAGAAAATCACGGACATGATTGGAATGTTTGGCTATTGTAGTTCACTGCCAGACATCGACCTCAGCCACTTCAATACCGCAAATGTCACTGACATGTGTAGCATGTTTTCGTTTTGCAGCAGTTTAAAAGAACTCGACGTCAGCACTTTCAATACGCGGAAAGTCAGGGACATGTCGTTCATGTTTGAAGGATGCAGCGGGTTGACAAGTCTCGACATCAGCAATTTCGACACTCGAAATGTGGCGGACATGTATGGAATGTTCACAAACAGCAACAATCTCAAAACCCTCGACCTCCAAAAATTCAACGTTCAAAGTGCAACGGACGTTTCGTCGATGTTTGAGGGATGCAGCGAGTTGGAAAAAATTTATTGTCTCAGCGACTGGAAGCAAATCAGGAGCAATCTTATGGGTACTGACATGTTCAATGGCTGTGACAAATTGGTTGGCGCGGTAGAGTTTGACGCAACAAAGACCAATGCAATGATGGCGAATCCCAAAAGCGGCTATTTCACCGGCGACAAGATTACAATCGAGAAGGATGAATTTGATTATGGCGTGACTTGGGCTAACGCTGAACTTTTTCCGAAGGAATATCGTTTTGATGTGCAACAAAGCGGTACTTTTACTTATGTTGTTGACTATGAAAATGTTACAAATGTAGTTTCCGATGCTGGCAAACACAAAGTTACCATTCGTTTCGTTTCCGACGATAACAGCATCAACTATTCGCAAGATTTTGAGGTGACAATAAATCCAATAGACATTTCAAAGGGCAAAATTGACGATATTCCCGACGAAACGTTCTATGCATTTTTTTTCATGCCATCTGTAACGATAACTCTCAACGACAATAAACTTGTTGAAGATCAAGACTTTGTTGCATATTATGATGACAATTATCATGTTGGAACGGCAACCGTAAACATCTATGGCAAAGGAAATTACAAAGGCAAAGTTGAGACGCATTTTGAAATCAATCCTCGTGACATTTCCCAAACTGTAATTTCGCCTATTTCTGATTACGATTACACTGGCAGTGAAATAACTCCAAATGGTTCAATAACTTACAGACACAACACTCTCGTTTCGGGTGTCGATTATGATATTGAATATTCAAACAACATTGACGTCGGTACTGCAAGTGTAAAGTTTTTAGGAAAGGGTGATTTCTGCAATGAAGTTACAAAGACGTTTTTAATTGTTCAAAAAGAGCCGGAACCAGAACCCGAACCTGAGCCTGAGCCAGAACCCGAACCAGAACCGCAAGTTGAACCCGAACCAGAACCGCAAGTTGAACCCGAACCCGAGCCGCAGGTTGAACCTGAGCCCGAGCCGCAGGTTGAACCTGAACCACAAGTCGAGTGTATGAATCTTAAAACCAAATGGGACGACGTGGTTTATGTTCCCAATCCCGACAATAAATTTGTTTCTTATCGTTGGTTCAAGAATGACGAGGAAATTGAAGGAGCGAAGAAACAGTTTTTCAACGAGTTAGGCGGTCTTGATGGTGTCTATTATGCCATCATAACCGACATCGACGGCAACACAATCCAAACATGCCCGCTGGAGAAAGTGAAAACAATAAACCATTCTGCGCCGCGTGTCAATGTGTTCCCAAATCCTGCTGTCGCGGGCGAGACTATCACGATTCAACTTGAAAACATGGACGTTTCAAAAGGTGTAGAACTGATGATTTACTCGTCATCGGGTTCATTTGTAAAGCGTATCCAAGATGTCCAACATACTAATTATCTGACACTTCCCAAAGGCGGATATATGGGCTACGCGATATATGAAGGAAAAAATGTTGTATTTAAAATAATGGTTGAAAAATGAAAAAAGTTCTGATAATAATAATGTGTATGCTGTCTTCGCTTTGCCATGCGCAAAACGATTTCCTTGTCTTTGACATTGGCGGCGGCATTAATGGTTTGAAATACGCCACAGACGACCGTGGCAGCGCAAAACCAGGCGTAGGAATCACCGTGAGAGGTGGTTACAGGCATTTTTTCAATAAAAACTGGGGCGCGGGCATTAATGTTGTTTTTAAGACTTGCGCCACAAATTGTACGCTCGATTTCGTGGAAACCATTGGCGACGCTGTGGACAGCGAGGGCGAAAAATACGAACATAGAGTTTGCTATAAGTCGCTGAAAGAGAAGCAGTCACAGTCCAACATTTCATTGCCTGTCGGTGTGTATTACCGTCGCGACATCGCCACAAATCTCGAACTCACGGCGGGCGCGGGCGTGTTATGGCAGACCACAATTAGCAACAAATACAAAATCGCCGATGGCAAGGTTGAGACCGTTGGATATTACGCCGAAGACAACATCACATTCGACGAAATGCCTCAACACGATTTCTATAATGTAAACAATTTCAGTGGCGAATATGAATATAAAAATTCCCTCGGCGCATACGGCGAAGTTGGTGTTGCGCGGGAGATTGGTGAAAATGTATTCCTATCGCTCTGTTTTTATGGCAGTTATGGCTTGTCGACTTGCATGGAGGACTTTGATGAGCCGGTGTATGATTATCAAACGATGAAATATATTGGCGTCCTCAATTCTGAAATCACCTCAAAAAAGCATCAGATTGCCTTTGGTGTTTTGTTGGGCTTGAGGTTTGGACTTTCGGGCAACGGTGGCGGAAAGGGTAGGGGACACTCCATCTGCCCGGCGTATAGCAATTGATTTGGAACGGCGAGCGAAAGTTTATAGCAATTCATCACGCGATGCATCCATCCTCACAAAAATGAACAGCAGCACTGTGAACGACCACAGCGAACTGCCGCCATAACTGAAGAACGGCAGCGGTATGCCTATCACGGGCACCATGCCGATTGTCATTCCGATATTGATTGCGAAGTGGAAAAAGAGAATCGAAGCCACGCAGTAGCCGTAGATTCTTGCGAAGGCTGACCTTTGAAGTTCTGCAAGATATATTATCCTGAGTATCAATGCAATAAACAGCATGATTACCACAGTTGAGCCTACGAATCCCCATTCCTCGCCCACGGTGCAGAATATGAAGTCTGTCGCCTGCTCCGGCACAAAATTGAACTTTGTCTGCGTGCCTTGAAGGTATCCTTTGCCCCATAGACCGCCCGAGCCGATGGCTATTTTGCTCTGCTCAACATTGTAGCCCGTGCCTTTCGGGTCAATCTCCAATCCAAGGAACACGCGGATGAGCGTCTGTTGGTGGTCGGTCATGATGTTATTGAAGACGAAATCCACAGAAAACACAACCGCAAAGCATGCAATCAAGCCCAACCAAATGAACGTCGGCGACCATTTGCGTTGAATGTAACTATAGACCACCACGCCAGGCAGCAGAATCAGGCTCGCGCCAACTATGAGGTAATGCCATTCAAATTTGTCATGCAGCAAATAATGATTCGCAACCCACAGCAATCCCGTCAGCACTGCGACTGCGCCCCACGCTATCAGAATTTCAACTATCGACCTGCCGAATGCGAGCAGCCAAATGCCCGCCACAATCACAAGTCCAAGCATTACAAAAGCGAGCGGATACTGGAGCGTTGTGACAAAAATAACCACTCCCAATGCTATCAGCCACATTATTATTGACCAAAGACCTTCGCGGAAAAACACAAAAATCATGCTCGCATAAACAAGCACCGAACCCATGTCGGGTTGCAATAGTATCAAAGCCGCCGGCAATAGAAGTATGCCAACAGCCATGAAAAGGTTTGGAATTTTCTTTATGTCGAAATTGTATGCCGACATCACTTTGGACAACGCCAGCGCTGTGGCGAATTTTGCAAACTCCGCCGGTTGAATCTTCAAAGGACCTATCTCAAACCAAGACCGCGCTCCGTTGGTCTTGGTGCCCACCACAAGCACCGCAACCAGGAGCAATATCATGAAACCATAAATGAAATATGACAGCACGGAATACAGTCGGAAATTGGACGCCATAATCAGAATCACAATCACATACGACACCCCAATCCATACGAGTTGCTTGCCGTAGCGCATGCTGAAATCAAAGATGCTTTCGTGCGTGTCGTCATAGCAAGCCGCATGGATATTGAACCACCCCATAAAGAGTAGTGCAGAGTAGATAAGCAATATTATCCAATCAAGCGACCTAAAAACATTTGCTCCGCGTTGTTTCATTTGTTGATTTGTTGAGTATTGATTTGTTGATTTCCTTGTTCCTCTTTCCTCTTTCCTCGTTTCTATTTCATCTGTGCGTTCGGGTCGAGGAGGTTTGCATTACAAATCCTTGTTTCCACGTCCTTTCGCGTGATGGTGTCCGTGAGGTATTTTTCAATCATCAGACCGGCAATTGGTGCGGCGTATGTTGCGCCGAAACCGCCATTTTCTACATAGACCGCGATTGCGATTTTGGGGTTTTCACGTGGTGCAAACGCCTCAAAAATCGAGTGGTCTTTGCCGTGAGGGTTTTGAGCCGTGCCGGTTTTGCCGCATACTTCTATGCCCGGCACTCTTGCAGACCGTCCCGTACCCATCTCACAAACTTGATACATGCCTTGAATCACTGTCTCAAAATAATCCCGCTGTATGCCTGTGTCATGTTTTTCGAGGAATTTCGGGTCTATTGATTCCTGCCCCTCTATCTTCTTGACAATGTGAGGGATGATGTAGTATCCACGGTTTGCGATTGTGGCGCAGGCATTGCAAATCTGGAATGGCGTGAAACCCAATTCGCCCTGACCGATGCTGAGCGAGACTATTGTGTAGCCCGTCCAATGCCCCTCACCGTAGAATCTGTTGTAATAATCCTTTGAATACAGGATGCCGCCGGATTCTTGGTTGAGGTCGCTGCCGAGTTTTGTGCCGAGGCCGAAAGACTGAACCCTGCGCCGCCAGTTGCTGTAAGCCGAATCTGCACGCCTGTATTTCGGGTCGGCGATGAGTTTTGTGAACTCATAGCAGTAATAGGCGTTGCATGAATGTTGGATTGAACTTACCAAATCCAACGATCCGGCGTGGTGGCACTTTACAACATGGCTGCCGAGCCTGAAGCCACCGTTGCATGGGAACGACGATGATGGAGTGATGATGCCTTCCGCAAGTCCAATGAGGGCGTTGATGGTCTTGAAAGTTGAGCCGGGCGGATAGCAAGCCATCAAAGCGCGGTTGTACATCGGCTTGTATGGGTCTGCCAAAAGTTTGGGGTAGTTGATTGCCATGTCGCTGCCCACAAGCAAGTTAGGGTCATATCCGGGCGATGAGACGAGCGCAAGTATTTCACCCGTGGAAGGTTCTATGGCGACGATTGAGCCGACTTTGTTTTGCATCAGTTTTTCGCCGTATTCCTGCAGGTCGATGTCGAGGGTTGATTGGATGTTGAGACCCACGACAGCCACAGTGTCATAGATTCCGTCCTTGTATTTGCCTTGTACTTTGTTCTTTACGTCAACAATGAAAATCTTTGTGCCTTTATGACCGCGCAGCTGTTCTTCGTATGATTTTTCAATGCCCGCCACTCCAACATAGTCGCCGGGCTTGTAATACGGATTTGCCTCTATGTATTTTTGGTCTGCTTCGCGCACATAGCCCAACACCTGAGCGGCGGCGTTGTATTCGTATTTGCGGGCGGTGCGTTTCTGGACTTCAAAGCCTGGAAACTTATACATTTTTTCCTGCAAATATGAATAGCGGTGTTTGGGAATTTGTTTGAAAATGACGCTTTCCTTGTATTTGGAGTGCTTGATGGCCTTCTGAAATTCAGCCTTGAAACTCTCCACGCTTGTGCCGAGAATTTCGCACAAGTCCGCCGTGTCGAACTCCGGGACGCGGTTTGGGGTCGCCAGAAGGTCGTATGAAGACTCGTTATAGACCAGCAACTTGTCATTGCGGTCAAAAACCAGCCCCCTCGCCGGATAATCGACAACTTTTCTGAACACATTGCTTTCCGCCGATAGTTTGTAGCTCGAGTCCATCACCTGAATGGAAAAGAGTTTGTAGATGTATATCAACGCTACTGCAATGAAAATCAGACCAATAATATATTTTCTGTTGTTATACATATTTATAATGCGTTATTCCAATCATCCCAAAATTTTGGGTAAGATTTTGCGACTGATTCGGCGTCCTCGATTGTGACAGGGGCGTCGGCGTTGAGCGACATAACAGCCAAAGCCATCGCCATTCTGTGGTCGTGGTGAGCCGAGACGGTGACGCCGCCGTGGATTTTGCCGCCGTGGATTAACATTCGGTTTTCGTTTGATGTAATGTCAACTTTGATGCCAAGTTTCTCAAACTCCTCGGCGATGGATTGAGCGCGGTTGCTTTCCTTGTGGATGAGGCGTTGAGTGCCGGTTATCTCGCTGATACCGTTGCAGTTAGCCGCCAAAGCCGCCAACACGGGAAACAGGTCGGGCGCGTCCGTTGCGTCAAATTCAAACGCTTTTAAATTTTTCGTCTTGCGGGTGATGATTGTCATGCTGTCAATCTCCATATTTGCGCCGCAGTTCCTCAATACCTCAATAATTGCCTTGTCTGCCTGTAATGAGTTGCAGTTCAAACCGTTAATGACAGCCTTGCCGCCTATTGCGCCAGCCGCGAGATGTGCCGCCGCGCTGCTCCAGTCGCCTTCAACGAAATATTTGCAACCGTCGTAATGTGCGATTGGTTTGATGTAAATTTCCTTGAAATCAAAATTGTAGATTTCGCCGCCGAACTGTTTGACGATTTCTATCGTCATTTCAACGTATGGCCGGCTGTTGATTGCGGACAAGACGAGGTGGGAGGACTTGCTGGCTCTTGGAAGAGCGATGAGAAGTCCTGAAAGGAATTGAGAACTTTTTCCGGCGTCCACAGTCGCCTCGCCGCCCTGCAATATTCCTGTTGTATGCACAGGCGCACAATGGTCTGTGAGCGTGGCAGTTACGCCGAGTTGTTTCAATGGAGCCACCATTTCATCCACGGGACGTTTCAGCAGAGTGCCGCCGCCAGTGATTGTGATGCCAGAACGCAGGAGCGAACATATTGGAGTATAGAGCCTTAGACCCAAACCCGCCTCGCCGACATTCACTGTGTCAGCCACGGTTTTGGATTTTCTCATGATTTCCACTCTGTCTTTAAACTCCTCCACCTCGCATCCGAGCGCACGCGCAACGCCAAGCCCTGCCCGTGAATCGTTGCTGAAGTCGGGGTTGAAAATTGTGGTTTTGCCGTCGGCGAGCGCGGCTATTGCCACGGCGCGTTGCATGTAACTTTTTGACGGCGGTATGGTGAGTTCGGCGTTATATGCCGAAGGTGTCAACGATTTGTTCATAGAGCTTTTGTGCAGTCTGTTTTTTAGTGAGTTGATCGACGCTGATTATGCCGTATGCGCAGTCGGCGTAGAGCGGGATGCGCTCTTGTAGCATGTTTTGAGCCACTTCAAGGCGGTTTTCACATTGGAGCAACGGGCGGTTGCTGACGTCGAGGCCGTCGATGCAATATGCCGCCGGAGCGTAGAGCCAGAGTGTGACGAAATTGTCACGGAGGATTTGGCGGTTTGCCTCCTGTTTCACAGTGCCGCCGCCGCATGAAAGTATGATGTCAACCTCGTCTGCATATTCGAGCAGGAGGTCTGATTCTATTTTGCGGAAATAGTCCTCGCCCTTTTTCTCAAAAATCTCCGTAATCTTCATTCCCTCACGGCGTTCGAGTTCGTGGTCCATGTCGATGAAGCGGTAGTTGAGTTCGTAGGCGAGTTCGCGTCCGGCTGTGGTCTTGCCAACACCCATGAAACCCGTCAATGCTATACGGCCTTGATAATCAAGATGATAGTTGTCCAAAGCCTCATACATCACTTCTGCGTCCACGTCGCTGCCCGTGAAAGTCTTGAACGCCGGAACTGCCTGATTTACAAGCCAATTTCTGCCCGAAAGGAAATGAAAACCGATAGTCTGAGCCGGCTTTTCAAATATGGAGTTCTTATAATTTGCATCCAAAACCACATGGTCGGCGGTCAGTACGTTTGGGTCGAAAACTACCGCGCCCGCCGGCAATGCCTGTACGATTATCGGGAAGTTGTTTACAGTGGATGTGATGTGTTTGAGCGATGCTGTGAGGATGTTGTATTTATCTTTGAGGACGGCGATGGCTTCTTGGTTTCGTGCCGCCACAGTCACTTCAAGTCCGAGGTTTTGACCTGCAATTATCACTGCATTTGCCGCGCCGCCGGAGCCGATGACGAGCATTTTGCCCTTTTGGAGATAGTCGGGGAATTGTTTCAGTGTCAGCTCCACGCCCGTGATGTCGGTGTTGTCGCCCCAAAGTCCGTCTTCTTGGCGATATACGCAATTCACCGCGTCGGCTTTTTTGGCGTTTTCGGTGAGGTGGTCGAGAAATGGGATGATTTCACGCTTGAAAGGTGCGGTTACGTTCATGCCCTTCATGTCGAGGGCGTTGAAAGTGTTGATGGCTTCCTGCGCCGAAGTCGCTGGCAGACGCAAGTATCTGTAAGGCAAGCCGTTGGTTTGTATGGCGGCATTCATGAGCACTGGGCTGAGGCTATGGAGCGCTGGGTTGCCAGTGACCGCCATAATGTTAAGGTTCATGTTATTTCTTTATTTCGTTGTGGTATTCCGCGAGCCGCTGAATCGGCTTTTGGAGTATGGAGAAAATTGTTAGTCCGTGGAAACGTGCCGCGTCCTTCAGGATTTCGGCGAAATTGTAGGCTATGGAGCCGACAAAACCAATGCTGAGGTTTTTGGGACGGTTTAGGCGGATGATGTTCCTGTTGAAAAACAGGTCGAACTCCGTCAGCACGATGTTGCGGAAGATGTTGTCACTGATGTGGTCGCTGATGAACGGGACAAGGCTCGCCAAAAATTGTGCGGGCGTCTCGCTGCGATACACTCCATAAATCACGTCGTCATATCCGAGCATACATTCACGCTCGAACATCTGACGGTAGGAGTCTGCGATTTCCCTTTTGTATATGGCGTTCACGAGCCTTTTGCCGATGCTTGCGCCGCTGCCTTCGTCGCCGAGGATGTAGCCCATCGGCGGGATGTGTTCGATGATTTCGCCGTCCACATAAACGCCTGAGTTGCATCCCGTTCCGAGAATTGCGGCTATGCCGTTGTCGGTTTTGAAAAGTGCGCGTCCCGCTCCCACGAGGTCGCTGTATGTATGAGTCTTTGCGGCGGGGAAAACTTTGGCGAGTATCTTGTTGACCTTGTCCGAAGGCTCGCCACTGATGCACCCTGCGCCGTAAAAGAAAATTTCGTCTATTGTGGCGGGGTCAACATTACCCACGATTGCGCCTCTGATGGCGTTCTCCATCACGTCTTCGCTTGTGGTAATGGGATTGAACCCGTTGCCGGAGAAGATGTTGACGTTTGTGCCGTCAGATACCGCCCAGTCGCATTTTGTGGCTCCGCAGTCTGATATGAGGAACATTTTATTTTACGATTTGAATATGTTTGTTGTCGGGGGCTAATTTACAATAGTTTTTTGTAATGTGCAAATATATTTTTGTCATGAAGTTCTCATTCGTTTTTATCATGAAATTCTCAGTCCCATTATTGTTATGTCGTCGCGCTGTTCCACGCCTTCCATGAACTCGTCAATGGTCTCCTCGATGGTCTGTTTCTGACCTTTCATTTCGAGTTTGCTGACGTATTCAATGGTTTTCACAAACCTCACTCTGCCGAAACGCTTTCTGTCCTTGTTGTTCTGGTCGATGATGCCGTCGGAGGTCATGTAGATAGCGTCGCCAGGGTTTGCCGTGAGGCTGTGGCGTGTGAAGGTCTTGTCCTTGATGTTGTTAAATCCGCCAATCGACATACGGTCGGCGGCGATTGTTTCAACCTCGTTTGTCTCTGATTTATAATGATATAACGAGTTTTTCGCGCCGGCATATACAATGTTGCGGTATTTCCCATCCTCGTCGCGGTCAAAGCGGCATAAAGCCATGTCGAGTCCGTCGTCATTGCCGTTTTTCTGCTGGTTTAGGGCGTTGACGATTTCTTTGTCGAGGTTTGAGAGGATTTGCTCGGGTTCATAGAGCTTGTTGCGGATGATGAGGTCGTTCAAAAGGATGTTGCTAATGAGCGACATGAACGCGCCAGGCACGCCGTGCCCCGTGCAGTCGATTACGGCGGCAAAGATTTTTTCGGGTTTCGTCCTGTCTGAGCCTATGGTCTTGAACCAATAGAAATCGCCGCTCACAATGTCTTTCGGGCGGAAAATCACCATCGCGTTGAAGTATTTGTTTATGAAGTTTTCATGCGCGAGGATTGCGTCCTGAATGGTTTTTGCGTAGCGTATGGAGCCGTTTATTGCGTTGTTTTTGATTTGGAGCTGGTGGTAGTCCTTGGCTTTTTCGAGCGCGATGCTCAGGTATGAAGCCATCATTCGGATGTTTGCGCGGTCGGATGTTGAGTATTTTCCTTCGGCGAAACATCCAATGGTCACGATGCCGTTTGCACGCGACGCCTCGCGTAGTGGAATGACGAACAACGTGCCGAGGGTCTTGTCTTCAATTGTGTGGAAGAGGGAATTTTCAGTGCCTGTGTAGGAGTCTTCGTTTGAATTGAAACACAAAGCCTCAGTCGTCTCGCTTGTTATGTCCGTGGATTGCGGCGGCATCTGCTGCCCCTCAAAGTATATGTAATCGAACTCGAGCGCGTTTTTGGACGGACTGTATTTGCCGACCGCCATGAGGTCCATCTTTGTAACCATCTTGATGTGGTTGTAGGCGGTTGTGATGATTGTGGCGGTGTCGAATGAACTTGTAATCTGACGGCTCAAGTCGTTGAGTATGAGGGTGCTGTTGAGCGATTTTTCAACCTCCTCTTTTTGGATTTCGAGCGATACATTAGCCATCACGAGGTCTTCAGTGCGTTTCTTGACGGTCAGTTCGAGGTTTCGTTGGCGTTGGAGCGTTGAGCGGTTTCTCATCCTTCCAAATGCCACTATCGTCGCCAGGGCTGCTAAAATGGCAAGTCCAATCATCAACGGATGTCGCCACAGCGGACGTTCAACAATGATTTTCAGCGGTCTTACGTCCGATTCCACGCCGTCGGCGTTGCGGCATTTTATGAGGAATACATACTCGCCGTAGTCGAGGTTTGTGAAAACAGCCTCGTGGCGCGAGCCTATGTCTGTCCACTTGTCTTCATAGCCTCTCAGCATGTAGGAATAGCGGTTTCCAGCTTCGCCGAGATAGTTGAGGGTTGTGAATTGGATTATGATGGTTTTTCCACGTTTGCTGTCGAGGACGATTTGGTCGGTGGCTTCGGGCGCTTTGTCACTGAGGATTGTGTCGAGTTGACGCTGGTTTTTTTCATTGTCATCATATTCGAGCATCAGCCTTGTGATTGTTGGCGGGGGGAGATTGAAGTCGATTCGGATGTCGGTTGGGGTGAAGTATGTGAAGCCGTTGGACGCTCCAAAATACATTATGCCGTCCTTGTCCTTGTGGGCGGCGTGTTGCAGGAAATTGTCGGCAAGAAGCCCGTCCGAGGAATGGTATGTCCTTACGACACGTCCGGTCTCAGGGTTGAATTTTGAGATGCCGTTTGCCGTGGAGATCCACAGACAATCTGTGCGGTCGTCGGAGAGTATGCCTTGTATGACGTCGCTGAGCAGACCGCAGTCTGTGTCGTAGGTTTTGAAAGTGCCTTTTGTTGGGTCAAACAAGTCGAATCCGGCGTTTGTAGCCACCCAAATTCTCTGTTTTGCATCAATGCAGAAATGCACAACCCAATTGTGGCTGAGGGTTGTGGAGTCGTCATCGTTGCTTTCGTAGTTTGTATATGTTTGTTTTTCAGGGTCGTAGATTGACATGCCGTTTGTAGTGCCAATGAGGATTTTCCCAAAATGTTCGGCGAGCGTGATGCCCCATACACTTGCAATCGACGAGCCGTCCGCCCCTTGGTTGACGTTTCGGAATTTGCCTTTTGCGGGGTCTTCGAGAAGATACAATCCTTCGCCGTTTGTCAACACCCAGACGCGGTTTTTCGTGTCGCATAGGATTGCGACGGTGTGGTCGCTATGGAGCGCGTCAGGATTGTTGCGGTCGATTTTGTATTCGTCTATGGTTTTAAGGTCGGGGTGTATGCGTGTCAGGCTGCGGTTATAGCCGCCGTTGTAGCAATATCCTTTTTGGTCGAACGCTATGGCATGTACCGACGACATTACAATCCTACCGTTCTTGGTTTCTTTGGTGTCGAACGTGGCGAGTGGCGTCGGGCTGCCTTTGCGCCAGAATGTGATGCCGCCGCCGTAGGAGCCGATTGCAATCGTGTCGCCGTGGGAGTCGAATGAAGAAATGAACCTTTTTTCGGGTATCACGGTTGATGATGTGCAGTTGGCGTTATGGAACACCTTGCATGGTTTTAATGTGGTGTAAGACAGACCTTTCCATGTGCCGAACCACAACAGCCCCTGATTGTCTTCACAGATGTCGGACGTGGTGGGGGAGTTGATGCTGAAAGACGAGCGGGAGGGGGAGGCCTCCACTTTTTGCAGCGTTTTTGTCGTAAAGTTATACGTGAAAAGTCCTGTGCTCATCGTTCCAATCCACAGTGTGCCCTGACTGTCCTTGAAAAGGCTTCGGGTGTCATGGGCGGGGAGGATATTGAGGTTTTGGGCGTCGAGGTCGTGGAACTTGTTATTTTTTTCGTCATAGACAATCAGTCCGTTGTCGCCGCCAAAAAAATATTCACCTTTGCCGTTGTCGAGGAAGCAGTTACTGCCTTTTGTTGGCGTGCGGTCGCCGAGGTCACCGCATGGTATCGAGAGGAGCGTTTCGCCGTTGATGTCAACCTTAAAGATTGTATTTTCTTTTTCTGACAGCATCCAGAAACAGTCCGAGGAGTCCTTGTGGCAGTAGCGGATTTCATGGTTGTGGAAAAAAGTCGAGAAAGCCGGTTTGAATGATTTTTCCTCGCTGTCATATTTATGGAGTCCGTGGTATTGAGAAAAGTAATATATGTGGTTTCCATTATCCATGAAAAGGTTGTCAGCCTGGTAGCTGTTGTTGTTTACAGTGCCGACAGAGCCATGCCGTGGAATGTAGGAGAAGCGGTCTGTGTAAATGTCGAATTTTGAGACGCCCTTTTCGGTGGCAATCCACACATTTCCGTCTGCATCCCGTCTGATGTCCGCCACGGAATTTCCAATCGCCGTGTTGAGGTTCCCTTTGTTTTTCGAGGATGACATTTGGACAAATGAAAGCCCGTCATAACGCTCCAGACCGGTCTTTGTGCCAATCCATATATACCCGAAGGCATCCGCCTCGATGCAAGTAACGACCTCGTTGTTCATGCCGTTTTGCTCGTCGATGGTATGGAACATAATCTCGTCCTGCGCCCGTGAGCCGGTAGAGGCTAACGTCGCAATTATTAAAGCGATGATTGATATTATATTGGTTTTCAAATGTGTCATTGTCATAAATCTCCTTCCCACAAAGGTACATCAAATCTTTCAAAAACCGTACAAAAATCGCAATTATTTTTAATTTTTTTTATTGCAGAGATATACGCCCGCCACTGTGATTATGCAGCCGATGATTGCATAGATCGTGATATTCTCGTCGAGGGTTATGTGGGCGGTGATGAGAGCCACTACTGGATTGAAATAGAGATAGTTAGAGGCAGTGACGATGCCGAGCCGTCGAGACACGAAACTCCATGCAAAATAGCATCCGAGCGACGCCACGAGCGCAAGGAAAATCACATTAAAAATCACCACGCTGTCCCCTAAAATAGCCATGTCAATGTCGAAGGGTTCATATATGAAATATGGCAGAATTGTGATGACGCCCCATAAAAACACTTTCCTCGTGATTTCGAGAGAGCCGTGCTTTTGTTCCTGAATCCTTAATAAAGTTGAATACACGCTCCAGCTCAATGCCGCAGCGATGCTGAGAATGATGACAAGCGGGTTGTCGTCGAGGACGAAAATGCCATTGAACACCACAAGCGCAGTGCCCACAATCGCCGTCACGGAGCCCAATGCAAATTTTTTCCCGAGTTTTTCATTTCGCCAAATCAGGCGGCTGATGATGGCGGTCAGTATTGGGTTTGCGCATACGATGAGCGCGACGGTCGAGGTCGCGGATGTGATTTCTACGGCGATGTTCTCAGTGACGAAATACAACGACCCGCCAGTTATGCCGAGGGCGATGAAGATAAGCTCGTCCCTCCATCCTGAAAACTTTATGTTACGCAGACAGAAAGGCAGCATTGCGAGATACGCCACTGCAAACCTAATCGTCATAATCTCCGCCGGTGACATTCCGGCGTTAAGGAGCACTTTGCTCGATGCAAATGTAGAGCCCCATACTATTGATACCGCAAGCGCAAACAGGTGAAGCGGCCATTTTTTTGACATGGAGTTTATTGTTTGGATTAATAAATTTTGAGCGCAAAGGTAGTGATTGGCAAGGAAATGATAAAATTTATTCTACGAGTTTGCCATAAGAAATTCTCTTATTTTGTAGCCGAAGTATGAAAAATTAACATTCTTTAACTCTGGTTGCGGTTTCATTTGACAAAATATGCTATAACTTTGCAACCGCATAAAAAAGCAAAAGAATGAACACAATATTTGGAACATATTATTACGGCTTTTACTTTGCTTACTTTGGCGACGAGGTGAGGCGGTAATTTATTGTTTCAAGTAAAAAAAGATACGACAATAGAACGAAAGCCTCACCTTAGAGATAAGGTGAGGCTTTTTTATTACAAACACATTATAAATATGAAAGTAGCAATTCAAGGAGTCAAGGGCGCGTTCCACGAGGTGGCGGCGCGTGAATATTTCTCCGACAAGGACATCGACATCGTGGAGAAGATGACATTCGAGGAAGTTTTGAACAGTGTCGAAAACTGTGAAAACGACTACGGCCTCATTGCCATTGAAAACACCATTGCCGGCACAATCCACGCCAACCTCAATCTCCTCAGACGCAAGGAAGTGCGCATCTGTGGCGAGATTTTCTTGCGCATCAGGCAGAACCTTGCAGTCGTTCCGGGTGTGAAAATCGAGGATCTCGAAGAAGTCCGCAGCCATTATATGGCAATCAACCAGACGAGGCAGTTTTTCCGCCAGTATCCCCACATCAAACTCGCCGAATGTCCCGACACAGCCCTCGGTATGCGCCAGGTTGCGGAGGGCAAACTCAAAACCGTAGGTGCGATTGGCAGCACGCTCGCCGCTAAAAACTACGGTCTCGAAATCATCGCTCCGGGTATTGAAACTTTCAAGAAGAACTACACGCGCTTCATGGTCGTCAAGAACGCGATGGACAGCGGTCTCGAAGAATACAACAAGGCGTCGCTCAACCTCATTCTGAAAAACAAAGTCGGCAGCCTCGCCCAAATCCTCAGCATCATGTCATACTATGACGTCGATTTGACAAAGGTTGAATCCATGCCGATCATGGGACAGCCGATGCAGTATATGTTCTACGTTGATGTGAAGTTCAGCGACCGCAAACAGTATCAGGACATGATAACAGCCATCCGCCCGCTTCTCAACAAAATCCACATCCTCGGCGAATACATGGAAGGCTCAAAATCATGGGAAAAGATGCACGGCGACGACGACAAAACAACAAATCAGTAAATCACAAATCACCAAATCAATAAATAAAAGTGAAACTATCAATAATAGGACTTGGACTTTTGGGCAGTTGTATGGCGTTGGACTTGCGCAAGCGCAAGTTCGCCGACAAGATTTATGGCTATGATAAAAGTCCTGTAAATCAAGAATATGCGCTCCGTGTTGGGCTCATCGACGAGGGCGCGGACTCCATGGAGTCTGTCATTTCAAAAGGCGACATAATCATTGTGGCGATACCCGTGTCGGCGGCTTTGAAAATGTTGCCGCAGATATTGGATAAAATCTCTGACAATCAGATTGTTGTCGATGTTTGCTCCACAAAACATTCGCTCTGTGAGCGCGTGAAATACCATCCAAACCGTGCGCGTTACGTGGCATGTCACCCGATGGCGGGTACTGAAAATTCAGGACCGTGGTCTGCAATTTCATGCATGTTCGATTCGAGGGCGGTGATTATGTGCGACACCGAGGATTCTGATGAGGATGCAGTGAAAATTGTACGCAAAATGTTTGAGGCGTTGAATATGAATCCCATGTTCTTCTCATCCTCAAACCACGACATCCACGTTGCATACATCTCCCACATCTCCCATGTGAGCGCATACGCACTCGCAAACACGGTTTTGGACAAGGAAAAGAATGAGAAAAACATCTTCCACCTTGCTTCCGGCGGTTTCAATTCGACTGTCCGCATCGCAAAATCAAGCGCGGACATGTGGGTGCCAATTTTCGATGACAACAAGGAAAACGTCATGACAGTTCTCAACACCTACATCGAGAATTTGCAGGAGTTCAAGCGGCTTCTCGAAACAGACGACACCGTTGGTCTGAACGAGTACATCACAAAAGCAAACCACATCCGCAAGGTTTTGAAGTAATTCATAATTCGTAACTCATAATTCAATAAATTGAAATGAAATATTTTGCAGACATCTTCGGTGACAAGCCGTGGATAATTTCCGGCCCCTGTTCTGCCGAGACTAAAGAACAGACTTTGGAAACAGCCCGTCAGTTGGCGTCTAATGGCATAAAGGTTTTCCGTGCGGGAATTTGGAAGCCGCGCACGCGCCCGGGCAATTTTGAGGGCGTTGGAGAGATTGGTCTCGAATGGCTCCAGGATGTGAAGCGCGAGACTGGCATGTTGACCGCCACTGAGGTTGCAAACGCAAAGCATGTATGGTCGGCGATTAAAGGCGGCATCGACATCATCTGGATTGGTGCGCGTACAACGGCAAATCCGTTCATGATGCAGGACATCGCCGAGAGCCTCAAGGGTTGTAATATTCCTGTTCTCGTGAAAAACCCCGTAAACCCCGATGTTGAGTTGTGGCTTGGTGCGATTGAGCGTCTTGAGTCTGTCGGACTTAGCAAGATTGGCCTGATTCACAGGGGTTTTTCAAGCTATGAGAAGATTCTGTACCGCAATGAGCCGGGATGGAAAATTGGCATGGAAATCAAACGCCGCCGCCCCGACCTGCCGCTGTTCTGCGACCCGTCACACATCGCCGGCAAGAGGGACTATCTTTTTGAGTTGTCGCAGAAGGCAATGGACTTGAATTTTGACGGTCTGATGATTGAATCTCACATCAACCCCGATAAAGCATGGAGCGACGCAAAGCAGCAGCTCACCCCTGCCGCACTCAAAGAGATGCTCGGCAAACTCGTTGTGCGCAAGGTTAATCCCGCAACGGCCTCCATGGAGTCTCTCAATGAATTGCGTTTCCATATCGACCAGATGGACTCCGACATTATCGACATGCTCCGCAAACGCATGGATGTCTGCGTGAAGATTGGTGAATACAAGAAGGCTAACAACATGACCGCATTCCAGCCGTCGCGTTGGGACTCCATACTCACAAAGTATGTCGGCATGGCTAAGGAACGCGACCTCGATGAGAATTTTGTTGCTCAGGTGTTCTCCGCTATCCACGATGCGTCTGTGAACGTCCAGACCAAAGTGCTTAACAGTTAGTCTTCAAAATCATGTTGTACGTATGCTTGTCGGCGGAAGGCGTGGAGAACGCCCTCCGTCAACTTGGCGACGAGAAGTGCGCCGAGTTGCGTGTGGATTTGGTTAAGCCGTCGATGGACGAGATGGTGAAATTAGTTTCCAAAAAGGATTTCAGTTTTATCGTGACGTGCCGTCCGGGAGTTTTCGATGAGGAGACTTCACTGAAATACTTGGCGACCGCCGCAAAACATGGCGCGGACTATATCGACATTGAGATTGAACGCGGCGCGGAGGTTGCTTCAAGAATGAAAGCCGCCTGTGAAGGCTCGGGATGCAAATTGATTATTTCATATCATAATTTTGAATGTACTCCGTCTTTTGAAGAGTTGAGAAAAATCATAATGGAATGTCGTGGACGCGGCGCGGATATTGTGAAAATCGCGTGCAAGGTAAATTCCACGGCAGACAATTCAACTTTGATGTCGCTATATGGCGAAGGCGAAGGGATTGTGGCTTTCGGAATGGGGACGCTTGGTCAGGTTTCGAGGCTTGCGTCGCTTGGATGTGGAGCAAAGTTTACATACGTCGCTTCAGATTTTGGTGATGGCACTGCGCCCGGTCAGCTCAACGTTTCACAGATGAGGAGGTATGTCAATGAATTAGGAATTAAGTTGTAGTTATTATTTTTGTTATTTTCCTTGCGCTTGGGACGAGTTCTCGAGTGCAAGGATTTTTTGTGTATTGAGGATTGTGACGATTTTGTCCTCATGGTTATATACACCTTCCGAGAGAGAAGCGTCGATGTGGGAGTCGAAATCGTTTATTGGGATGATATCTATTGGTTTTATGCTTATTACGTCGCTGACCCTTTCTACGATTGCACCCGCAATGAGATGTAAATCAGCGTCTTCCTTGTTTGTCTCCAAAACGATTATTGCGCAATCTTCGTCGGCGACAGGCTCGTGTATGCGCGTGAGGTGGCATTTCGCCATTACGTCGATAGCCGGCAGGATTTCACCGCGAAAATTGAAAACACCTTTTATATAATGGTCACATTGTGGTATGGCGGTTATTTTTGGACGCTCTGTCACCTCCACGACGTTATTGATGCTGAATGCGTAGAGTTGGTCGTCGAGCCAAAACGACAAGTATGGAGTGGCTCCGCTGTAGTTTTCCATCATTATGCGTTTTATGGTTTTGGCTTATTTTTTTAGGTATTTGATGAGTTTGTTCGTGTCGAGGACGAGTGCGATGCTGCCGTCGCCAAGCACGCTGCCGCCGGAGAGGTATTCCTGGTTGCTGAAATATTTGCCCAACGACTTCAAAACGGCTTGATGCTCGCCGTGAACCTTGTCAAGGACGATGCCGACGCGTGAATCCTTGTATTTAACCATGACTGCAATGCGTTCTTCGGGCGGAGTTCCGCTTATATTGAAGAATGTCCTCATGTCGAGTATGGGCAGCGGCTCGCCTTCATGGATGATGCGTCCTTTACTTTCGTCAACGTCCTTGTGTCTGATGTGGATGCAACTGTCTATTACATAGACAGGTATGAGAAGTTGAGTCTCCGCCACAGAAACGAGCAGCGCATCCACGATACTTAACGTGAGGGGAAGTTTGATGGTTGTGATTGTTCCCAAATCACATTCACTGTCCATTTCAATTTCTCCACGAAGTTTCATGATGCTTTGTTTCACAGCGTCCATGCCTACTCCACGCCCTGAGATGCCTGTGATTTTCTGCGCCGTGGAGAATCCGGGCAGGAAAACGAGGTCGAAAAGTTGGCGGTTTGTGGGATGGTCGGTGGCTTTTATGAAGTTTTTTTCTATAGCCTTTTTCCTTAGGTATTCCGGGTTCATGCCTGCTCCGTCGTCCTGGACTTGGATGAAGACATTGTTTCCAGAATAGAACGCCGTGAATTTTATGATGCCGTGGTCGGGCTTTTTGAGTTCCCTTCGGCGTTCCACGGATTCAATTCCATGGTCGATGCTGTTGCGGATGATGTGCATGAGGGGCACGGCGAGGTTGTCGATTATGGTCTTGTCGAGTTCCGTGTCTGTGCCTTCTGTCACGAAGTCCACTTGTTTGCCGAGTTCTTTTGAAAGGTCGCGCACAAGCCTCTGAAATCTCAACATCAGGCTTTCAATAGGCACAAGACGTATAGACAAGGCGTTGTCTTTCAGTTTGTTTGAAAGTTTGTCAACCTTTTCGTAGATGTCGTGGAGTTCAGGAATGTCATATTTGTCGGCGATGAGAAGCATCTCCGCCTTTGTGTTCACAAACTCCGAGACGAGGTTCATCAGTTCGTCGAGTTTTTCGGAATCGACCTTTATGCCTGAATTTTTCGTGTCTGACGCCTCGATGTTTTTTGCAATGATTTTGCGCTCCGACTCTGCATTGTGGTTTGGTGCTGCGACGGGCACAGGTTGCTGGATTTGAGGCGGTTGGGGCTGTTGTGGTTCTGTGGATTCCGGCTGTTGAGGTTGGAGCAGTTGAGAGATTGCTTTGAGTTCGGCTGTGTCAATCGGGGTTTCTATGAGTTGGTATGTGGCGAGTTGCTCTTTGAAATCCTCACTTGAAAACAGGTCAATGTCGGCGATTTTTTCGAGTTTGACCTCGTCATGGACAAACAGGAAAATTTCTTCGAGTTCATTGAAAGGCAGTTCAGTGGCGAACACAGCCTCCCAATACATGTAGAACTTTCCATTGTCCGCCTGGTCGTCGCGCCATGAACGTGTGAAAATCGTGTTTTCACCGAGATCCTTGATGCTGTTCAGTATTCCTTTTATGTTCACGCCACGGTTTGTGATGTCGGCTTCCGGCGCAAACATCATGTAATATGTGCAGATGTTTTTTTGGGGAGGAAGGTCGCCGCCGTTTTGTGAAGTGTTATTGGATTGTGTGCGGTTGTCAGTGCCATTTATCGCCGCAACCCGTGCCAAAAAGTCGTTCACAAGCGCATCGTCGCCGTCCTCTGGCTGGTTCAGAAGATGGCGTAACAAGTCCACGCACTCGAGGGTCAGTGTGCTAACGTCCTTGCTTACTGAGCCTTGGGTGTCGCGAATCTTGCTGTAGATACTTTCAACGTCGTGGGTTATCTTTTCGACAGTCTTGAAGTCGTACATCGCGCTTGTTCCCTTGATGGTGTGCATCACTCGGAACACTTGGTTTATCTCGTCGATGCTGGATGGGTTTTGCTCCAATGTGAGAATCGCCCCTTCCATTTCGTTGAGCATGTCGTTGACTTCCTCGACGTATTTGAGTTTGAATTGCTGTAAAGACGGCTGTGACATTGGCTGTTGTGGTTTTTTTATTGGAGAGCCCTCTTTATGAACGAGAGGAACTTGTCAATGACAAACGGCTTCTGAATCCATCCAGTAATGCCAATCTGTTTGGATTTCTGGCGTTTTTCCTCGTTGATTTCCGTCGTGAGCAGGAGAATCGGGATGCTCCTGTAGGTCGGGATGCTCTTCACAGTCTCTGCAAGTTCAAGTCCGTTCTTGCGCGGCATGTTGAGGTCTGTGACGAGCAGGTCGATTTTCCGTCCGTCAAAGTATTTCAACGCGTCTTGACCGTCGGTTGCTTTGAGCACCTCATATCCAGCCTGTTTGAGTGTGAACTCGATGACGAATCGGGTGTTCTCAAAGTCGTCGGCGATGAGGATTGTCTTCTTTGAGTTCTCGTCGGTGTTCTTTTCCGGCGAAATCTCCTTGCTGAAGAAAACTTCCGCCCTCGGGTTCTGGAGTATCTGGCGGAAAATCTGCGAGTTGTCGCTGAGTTTGAGAAGGTATCCACGCGCTCCGGCTTCGATGAGGTCGTTGACATACTTCTTGTTGTCATACATCGAGAGGCCGATGATGACGAGCGACGGGTTCTTTTTGAGCGCCTCTTTTGTTGCCTCGATGCCGTTCATCTCCGGCATTTCGATGTCTATGAACACGAGGTCCGGGTCGCACTCGTCGAGGAGTTTCAGAAATTCCACGCCGTTTGATGCTTCGGCGATGATTTCAACGTCGCCGAGTTTCTGCAGCAGGGTCTTGATTGCGTTCCTGTAAACGAGTTTGTCGTCCACTAATATAATTTTCATGTTTTTCAGTCTGTTTATTATTGTTAACAATATTATTCCTTAGTTATGTAAGCCTCGTTAGGCAGTTCGATGTCCACTTGGACGCCGTTGCCAGGCGAGGACTTGAATTCGCATGTGCCGTCGAGGGCTTTTGCTCGTCCCATGATGTTCGATATGCCCATCGTTGTGCTTTCGGACGATGCAAGGTGTTTTTCAACGTCGAAACCAATGCCGTCGTCGGCGTAATGGATTTTCAGCGTTGGGCCTGTGGAGTCCAGCGTCAGGTAAACATTTTTGGCTTCGGCATATTTCATCGTGTTGTTTATCAACTCGTTGATGATTCTGTATAATGACAGTTCGCGGGCTTTGTCTTTGAGTTCCGTGAAATTTTCATGGTCGAAATGGAAGTTAATCAGGTGGGAACTCTGGAGACCTTCAATGATGTTGCACACTGTCGCCACAAGTCCAAACCTTGTCAGGATGACTGGATGCAGGTTGTTGGCGATGTCCTTCACGTTCTCTATAGCCTGTCCCACGAGGTCTTTCGTCAGGCGCAAGGTCTTGAATATTTCGTCGATTTCCGCGCCGCCTGAAAGAATGAGGTTTATGTAGATGTTTATGCTCGACAAAACCGCGCCGAGTCCGTCATGGAGCTCCTGCGCAAGTAAGGTGCGTTCGCGTTCCTCCGCCGCCTGTGAAGCGTTCATGATTTCGTTGTCCATGTTTCGGAACTGCGTCACATCGCTGAAAATGAGCATCAGGCTTGCCTCGCCGGTAGTCTTTAGCATGGAGGCGGTGATTTCAATGTATGTTTTTGTGCCGTCGGGGTTTTGGATTGTTGTCTGTGTCGTTTCAAAAATCGGCGGCTTGTCAACCTTCGACACAAGTTCCTCGATGATTTCCATTTGTTTTGCGTCGAGGATTTTGTTGAGCGGAGAGCCTGTGCAGTTGATGTTGCGCCTGATGCCGAACAATTCCAGGAACCGCCTGTTGTAGCGGTGGATATGGAGGTCGAGGCTTGTCGTGAGTATGCCTTTCGCGCTGTATTTGAAAATGCTTGCAACTTCCTTTTCAAGTTTGAGGAGCTTGAGTTCGAGGTCGCGGCGCGTTGCTATGTCGTCGCTGCCTCCCGTTTCGATTGTGCGCGTCTTGATTGCTATGTATTCATTTAGCCCTTCATACTCATTGAGCGGTATTGCCGTGGTTTCGAGTATGGCGGGTTCGCTGTCCCTTTTGCGTTGAGAGATGTATCTCGATGGCGCGGTCGTCGGCGATGAGGCGATTTGTGCAAAAATTTCGCGCTCCTGATCGGAGAGTGGTATTTCAGATATGTTTCGCCCGTCGATGACTGTGCCAGATGGCAGTCCGAGGATTGAGCCGGAGGATTGGGTCGCGGCGGCGATTGTACCGTCCGGGCGGCACAAAATCACAGATTCGCTTGCATGGTCGCTGATGACCTGAAGTACGGCTGCCTTTTCCAAGGCGTTGTCGCGCTGTTCGGTGAGTTTGCGGATTTTTTCAGTTATGGCTTCCGACGGTCTTGAAGCGTCGATGCGTCGGCGGATGCGGATTTGGAGTTCTGTGGTGCTGAACGGCTTGCATAGGTAGTCGTCCGCACCTGCCAGGAATCCAGTCGCAATGTCGTCGGATGTGTTACGGGCGGAGATGATGATAATCGGGATTTGTTGGGTTGCTGGGTTTGCTTTGAGTTCGCTGCATATCGTAAGGCCGTCCTTGCCGGGCATTAGCACGTCGAGGAGAATCAGGTCTGGCTTTATGCTCGTCGCCTGGTTTTCCGCGATTGTGCCGTCCGAAAGCGTCACGACGTCATATTCCTCGCTGAGCATCGCCTTGAGCATCACGAGGTTAACGTCGTTGTCGTCGATGGCAAGTATTTTGTCTTTCTGGTTCATATCAGCGTCGTTATCACTTCTTTGCAAATTTCAATGCTGTATCCTCTCGAAACTCCAAACCGCATGAGTTTCTCCCATATCTTTTGTTTCGGCTCGTCACCTTTTATACCCCGCAATTTTTTTGCCATTTCGTCGGCTACCGTCTGCTTTTCATGTTCCGTGTCTATGGCGTTTTCGAGTGCGGCGTTTATGATTTGAGCCGGTATATGTTTCATTTTTAGCGCGTTGGCAATTTTTTTCGAGCCCCATCTTGAAAACCTGAACTTGTCGGCGGCGAAGGCTTCCGCGTACCGTGCGTTGTCTATGAACTTGTTTTCGGTCAGGTATTCAACTGCGGCTTCCGCATCTTCCTGGCTTGCGCCGTGAGAGAGCATATACTCCATGGCGTCATGTTCACATTTTTCACTGCGTGAGCATAATGCCGTTAACCTTCTGAGTATTATTAAGTTGCCTGCGTCCATGTCGTTTCCCTTAATCCACGAGCGTTGAGTCTTCGTTGTATTTATAGAACGTTATCTTGAAGTCCCCGTTGCGCTCGATGAACTCAAGGCGTTCATACATTGTGCCGTATGTGTAGTGGTTTTTGTATTTAATGGCAAGTCTTGTCACGTTGTCCATCGTGTAGGATTCAAAGTCGCGCCTCTGAACGCTGAGCAGCAGTCCGAGCGACTTGTCTTTTTCGATAAGGCCGTTGAGCCATATCTCTTTCGGGGTTGTCTTTATGGCTTCCTCGTCCAAGAATTGCATGGCGCTTTCATAGTCCTTGTTTTTCAGGCAGTTGTAGAAGTCGTTGCCTATGTTGTCGCATTGTGCGAATGCTCCACACGAGATTATTATTGTCGCTACAATGGCGCACAATAGTAATGGAAGCAATTTTTTCGAGCGTGTCATAGTCATTGTCTTTTGGCGTTGGGTTTTGATGTTGTGTTTTTAATGATGCGAAGATATAATTTTTTTTTCTGACTTCATACCATTTCCGTCGATTTTTTTACCATAGTTTGACGTCGATGTCCGGCTCGTAATGCCATTTGCCTTTGTCGTAATAGTAACCGTCGAAGGACATGTCGGGTCCGTAGTATCGTGGATTGTGGACGAATTGGGCAGGAGCCGACAGATGGTCGCCCACGACCATTTTCAGCCGTGGGTCGTATTGGAGGCTCATCACAGCCTTTTCAGTGAACTCAAACACAATCCTATGCAGTCCGTCGGAATGTTCTGTGGCGAAAGAGCCTCCGAATTTTGCGTTCCATTCGTCGTCGAAGGTCAGCTGTTCGAGGACTTTGCGGTTTGTGAAAAGGTCTGCGCCGTCCCATCCGCACACAGCATACACCGGCGAGCGGCGGCTGCCGACTTGCTGAATCTGGTAATAGACTGCTCCATACCAGTTTCCTGCCTGCATATCGACAAATTGAGGGTTGCGCGTCTTTTTTTCGTCGTCGATGAGGCGTGTGACTTTTACGCCGTCGTCCTCGTCGTAGTGGATTACAAAGCCGTGGTAGAGGTATTTCTTGCCGTTGTTGAGCGGCACGGCGAATGTCATGAGGCGCACTAAGTTGTCGTCGGAGTATGCTGACGAGATGTTTTTGAGCATCTCAAATTTGTAGTTGAACGCCGCGTCGTATTGCAGGAGTTGCAGCAGTTCATCGCACACCTTGCCCGAAATTTCCCTGCGCTCGTCGTCTGTGGTCGAGGCGAGGCATTTGTCGAGCAACGCCGCAACTGATTCCTCGCCGTATTTCAGGACGAGGGAATCCTGCGCACGTGCCGTGATGCCGATGATGGACATCACTATTATTATAAAAAGCGTCTTTCTTGTCATGGGCATGTAGTTTTTTTCAAAAAACAAATATATGTTTTTTTTGTTTTTGCTGCAAATAAAATGTACAAAAAAAAGGCGCATCCATTATTATTTTGGATGCGCCTTTTTTAGGAAACAGTTTCAGAATAAGTCAAACTATTTGATTTCCACCGACTTCTTGGTGTTTACAACTGCGGCTTTCGGGATTGTGAGCGTCAGGATTCCGTTCTCGTACTTTCCGCCAATCTTTGCGCTGTCAACGCCTTCAGGCAGAGTGAACGACCTTGAGAAGCTGCTGAAGCAGAACTCCTGGCGGTAAATCTGTTTGTTGTCGGGGTTCTCCGTGGCGTTCTCTGCGCCTTCTGCACCCTTCTCCGTGTCTTCGGTGTTGTGTTCCTTATCGACAGAGATAGTGAGCAGGTTTTTGTCAACGTTCACATTGAAATCCTTCTTGTCGTAGCCCGGTGCAGCCATCTCGATAGCGAACTCCTTGTCGGATTCGGAGATGTTTACCGGCGGTACGCCGTACATTCTGTTGCGGTCGGCGTGGAACATGTTGTTGCCGAACCAGTCGATGTCGTCATTGTTGAAGAATCTGTGTAACATATTAGCCTCCTTGTTAAAACAGTTATGATGTCTCATTTTATTTGCGTTTTTTATTGTTAATATTCATGTTTACTGTCTTTGAACTGCTTTTCATTTCGCCGTTCACATACCAAGTTTTCAATCTTAGTGCCAAACCCGAAAATGGGCATTTTTGAGGATTTTTAATGACAAAACGGCAGTTTTAAATGAAAATTTGACGGAAAATTATGACAAAATGGCGGTTTTGGGCGTTGTTTTAAAGTTTTTTTCTATCTTTGTATCATCAACAATTTGGCACGTATGGACGCAAAATATTTTGAAGAACAGATTTTTCATGTTGACAACGACGCCGACTTTGAGCGGTTGGCATTGCAACTATATGACTTTCAGCGGGAAAACAATCCAGTGTATCGTCGCTACCTCCAATACTTGGGCAGGGATGTCAAGGCGCACTCGTTGGAAGACATAATCTGTATGCCCGTAGGATTTTTCAAGAATTATGAAATTAAAACCACAGATTTCGTAGAACAATTAACATTTACAAGCAGCGGCACGACTGGCAAACAGACGAGCCGGCATTTCGTAAAAAATCCACACATATATTATAAGTGTCTGCTGAAAGGTTTTGAGGAATTTTACGGCGACATACGTCAATACACGGTGTTGGCATTGCTGCCGGCATACTTGGAGCGCACAGGATCGTCGCTTGTTACGATGGTGGAGCAATTGATGGAGGCATCCGGCAATGGCACGGGCGGTTTTTTCCTGTACGATTTCGATTCGTTGGCGCAGCATTTGGATTGGCTCGTTAACCATAATAAAAAGGTGTTGCTCATCGGCGTTACGTTTGCGCTGTTGGATTTTGCGGAAAAATTCAAGCGCAATTATGGTGATAAAGTCATCATCATGGAGACCGGCGGCATGAAGGGACGGCGCAAAGAAATGGTGCGTGAAGAGGTCCATGAAATTCTTTGTAACAGCCTCGGTGTCAATGCAATACACTCTGAATATGGCATGACGGAATTATTGTCGCAGGCATATTCGGACGGCGGCGGCATCTATCGTGAAACCTCCACGATGCGTATCCTCATCCGTGAACACAACGACCCCTTCAATTATGTCGGCTCTGGCATCAGCGGCGGCATAAACGTCATCGACCTTGCAAACATTTATTCATGCAGTTTCTTGGAAACGAGCGACTTGGGCATAAAGTATGCCGACGGCTCGTTCAAAGTTTTGGGACGTTTCGACGATGCCGACCGGCGCGGATGCAACCTTTTGTATGCCGGTTAGCCGAGTTTTCCTTCGATGCGGTCGAGCCGCGCCGTGATGTCTTCTAACATGGTTTCAGCGTGGTCGTCCTTGTCATAACACTTTATAATATAGCGAATATTGAAGGCGCGGACGGCGTTTGCATCGTCAATTTTGCCGTTTGCAATGGAGATTCCGGTGCGTTTCAGTAGCAATGTCCGCTCCTGCTTGTCGTTGTCGAAAAGGCTTTTTGAAGTTTCCTTTTTATTGACAATCAGGATGTTCCGCCCAAACTCCATTCCTATCATGCCATCCTCGATGCCTGGAATTTGGAGGAATTGTTTTGCCTGATATTTGTCACCGGCTGCTATGGCGTCGGCGTATGATGGTATTTCGTCGGCTTTGATATACGGAATACCCTTGCTGACAGCATTGTAGGCGGCATTTTCACCGTCCGCAAGGCTGCGGCAGAGGAGGTCTTCGAGCGTGATGCCGAAGTGACGTGCGATTTTCACAAACAGTTCAACCTTGGGTTCGGCGCGTTCTTCCTCGTATGCTCCGACCGCTGTACGCTTGAGTCCAAACAGTTCTGCGAAGGCTGACTGGCTCATTTGGTGAGTGTTTCGCAAAAATCTTATGTTTTGACTAAAAAAAGACATAAAAAAATTGTAAAAAAATTTTGATTAATTAAAAAAAATGACCTATATTTGACGTGACAAAATTAATAAAAATAAAATACAAATACTATGGGATTTTTTCAAAGAATATTCAGGTGGGGCAAGTCCGAGGTGAATAGCGCCATGGAGTCCCTCGAAGACCCGATCAAGATGACTGACCAGGGCATCAAAGACCTTGAGGCTGACCTCGAGAAGAGCATTAAGGCTCTTGCATCTGTAAAGGCAAGTTGCATCACAGCAAAGAACGACCTTGAGAAGGCAAAACAGGATGTGACTGATTACCAGAACAAAGCGATGACATTCGTACAGGCTGCAGAGCAGGGCAAAATCTCCCATGAGGAGGCAGATCGCCTTGCAACTCAATGCCTTGAGAAGAAGAGCCAGAGGAGCCGCGACCTTCCGCAGTTGGAGGCCAATTACGGCAGGCTTCAGGGACAGGTTACAAAATTCGAGGACACCATCAAGACCCTCAAGAACCAGATTGACAAGTGGAAAAACGAGGCAAAGATGCTCAAAGCGCGTGCAAAGGTCAGCGAAGCTACCGCAAACGTCAACAAGCAGCTTGCCGGCATCGATTCGACCGACACAATCGCAATGCTTGAGAAGATGAAGGAGAAAGTGAACGAGCAGGAAGCACTCGCAGACTCTTACCTCGAGATTGCAGCCGTTTCTGGTTCTGCAGACATCGACAACGCTTACCAGGCACTCGGCGGCGGTGTTGAGGCTCAGAGCGAACTCCTCGCACTCAAAGCGCAGATGGCAGAGACAAAAGCCATTTCGAGCGGCAGCGCATCTGACGCAGCACCCTCAAGCAGCGCGGCTACATCTGAACTCGACGCTCTCAAACAGGAAATGGCTGCTCAACAGCAGACCGCATCCGCTGAGCGTCCGATGCAGCAGGCCGACGAGGCACCAATGGAATAAAAAAGTGGATTATTTGTGAATAATTGTACAGCAAGCCTTACAATGCGAATTGTAGGCTTGCTTTTTATTTCATTGAATAACCCTTCAATCACTTCAATTACTTCAATCACTTCTAATTATTGGTATGAGTCTCTATCAATTGTCCAAACGGATTGACAGGCGTTATGAAAAGCTGACGCCTAATGCCAAGTCGTTGATATTCATCGGCATCATAATTTTATTGTTGCTGTTGTTGGGATTGTTCGGGTGGTTTTTGTATGATAAGAACCGCCAGTATGCTGACGCGGAGCGTTACATCAAGGAGCTCGAGGAGTCCAAACAAAACTACTATCTTGTTACAATCGCAAACAGCAACCTTGAAAAGAGATTGCAGGATTTGAGCCTGCGCCTTGCTGAGACTTTGAACAACACCATTGAACTTGAGCGAATGTTCAAGGAACTCGAAGCGGAAAATGTCAGTCTCGAAGAAATCCGCGATGCAATGGAGAAAGGTCTCAAGAGAACCAAAACCCAATTGGACAATATGAGAGGTTCAGTAAATTATCTTATCGACCAGCGTCAAAAGGACATCATACAAATGGGTGAGAAGGTGAAAATTGAAAAGACAAATACACACGGAAAATAATAGGGATTCTATGAAATCTCCATTCATACAAAACCGCCGGCGTAGGATTTTATAGAAAATTCCGACGCCGGCGGTTTATTTTTGAGCCATGACGACTATTTTTTTAGTTCCTTTGTTTAGCCGCTTTCAGAGTGTTTTTCAGGAGTGAACATATTGTCATCGGTCCAACGCCGCCCGGGACGGGTGTGATGTAGGAGCACAATGGCGCAACATTCTCAAAATCGACGTCTCCGCAGAGTTTCCAACCTGATTTTGTCTTGTCGCTCTTAACGCGGGTTGTACCGACGTCAATGATTGCGCAGCCGGGTTTAACCATGTCGGCGGTAACGAAACCAGGTTTGCCGATTGCGGCGACGAGGATGTCGGCTGTTTTGGCAATTTCCTTGAGGTTTTCAGTGCGCGAGTGGCATACGGTTACTGTTGCGTCCACGCCTTTCTGACTCATCAGGATGCTCAGCGGACGGCCAACAATGTTGCTGCGGCCGATGATGACGCAGTGTTTGCCGGCGGTTGGAATTTCATAACGTTTCAATAAGTCCACAATGCCCGAAGGTGTTGCCGAAACGAAGGTGTCGAGACCGGCGACGAGTTTTCCAAGGTTTGTGGGATGGAAACCGTCAACATCCTTTTTGGGATTGATAGCCTCGATGATTTTCTGCTCGTCGATGTGTTTGGGCAGTGGGAGCTGAACGATGAAACCGTCCAAGTCGCTGTCGTTGTTGAGTTTATCGACGGTTTTGAGGAGTTCGTCCTCGGTGATGTCGTCCTCAAAACGTATCAAAGTAGATTTGAAGCCCACTTCCTCACACGATTTAATCTTGTGCGCAACGTATGTCTCGCTGCCTCCGTCGTGTCCGACGAGGACAGCGGCGAGATGAGGAGCGCGACCGCCGTTTGCAATTATTTTTTTGACTTCCTCGGCAATTTCCTGCTTGATTTCTGCCGAAGTCTTCTTTCCGTCAATCAGTTCCATTTCTTTTTATCGTTTCATTTTAGACATGAGACCAGCGATGCGCCTTGCGCCGCCGCCGGACATCATTTTCATAATCTTACGGGTTTCCTCGAATTGTTTGAGGAGGCGGTTGACGATTGCGACATTTGAGCCAGAGCCGTCTGCAATCCTGCGGCGGCGGCTGCCGTTGATAATCTGCGGATTTTCACGCTCCTCGGGTGTCATGGACATGATGATAGCCTCAATCTCCTTGAATGCGTCGTCGGAAATGTCGAGGTTTTTGATAGCCTTGCCAACGCCCGGAATCATTGATGCGAGGTCTTTCAAGTTGCCCATCTTCTTGATTTGCTGAATCTGCGCGAGGAAGTCGTTGAAATTGAATTGATCCTTCAAAATCTTCTTCTGCAACTTCTTAGCCTCCTCCTCGTCGTACTGCTGCTGGAGTTTTTCGGCGAGAGACACGATGTCGCCCATGCCGAGGATACGGTCAGCCATACGTGAGGGATAGAAGATGTCGAGGGCGTCGATTTTTTCGCCCGTGGACACAAACTTGATAGGTTTATCAACTGTGTATCTGATACTTAACGCTGCACCACCACGGGTGTCACCGTCGAGTTTTGTGAGGACAACGCCATCGAAATTGAGCCTTTCATTGAACGCCTTTGCAGTGTTTACGGCGTCCTGACCTGTCATGGAGTCAACGACGAAAAGGATTTCGGTGGGGTTTGTTTCTTTCTTGATGTTTGAAATTTCGTTCATCATCTCCTCGTCAACTGCGAGACGGCCTGCGGTATCGATGATTACTACATCGTTGCCGTTTTTCTTCGCCTGTTCAATGGCTGCCTTTGCAATTTTGACGGGGTTTTTGTTGCCTTCCTCAGTATAAACCGGCACTTGGATTTGCTCTGCAAGCACCTTCAACTGCTCGATAGCCGCCGGACGGTAAACGTCGCCCGCAACGAGCAACGGTTTTTTTGACTTGTTTTTCTTGATGAAGTTTGCAAACTTGCCCGAGAATGTTGTCTTACCAGAACCTTGGAGACCGGCGATGAGGATAATCGCGGGGTTGCCTTTGAGGTTTACTTCGGTCTCGGTTGTGCCCATGAGGGTGATGAGTTCGTCATGGACGAGTTTGATCATCAATTGGTTAGGTTTCAGTTCGCCTTGAACCTGAGTGCCGAGAGCCTTTTCCTTTACCTTGTTGGTGAACTCCTTTACTATATTGTAGTTGACGTCGGCGTCGAGCAATGCCCTGCGCACTTCCTTCAACGCCTCCACGACGTTGATTTCGGTGAGTTTGCCCTCGCCTTTTATCATCTTGAACGATTGTTCAAGCTTTTCGGATAAACTTTCAAACATATTGCTTTTGCTTTTTGGTATTATTTTTACAATGCGGCAAATTTAATAATTTTTTTTGGGATTTCACGAAAATAATTGTAGATTTGTGGAAAAATATTTGGATATCAAACTTCAAGATGACAAAACAAGAACTCCGCGCTCAAATCCGCGCCGCTAAACGCCTGCACACCTCGGGGCAACTTGCCGTTTTTTCCAAAACTTTATGCGACAAGATTTTGAAAATGCCGATATTCCAATCTGCACACACCTTATTATTATATAGTCCGCTGCCTGACGAGGTGGATGTGTTTCCTATTGTTAGCAATGCGCATGAAAATGGCAAAACCGTCCTGCTGCCAAAGGTCGTGGGCAACGATTTGGAGTTGCATATATATAAAGGTGTGGAATCGTTGGAGCGCGGGGCTTTTGGAATTTTAGAGCCGATGGGAGAAGTTTTTTTTGATTATGACACTGTGGATGTTGCCATCATTCCGGGCATGGCTTTCGACAAGGTTGGTCACCGACTTGGGCGTGGCAAGGGTTTTTATGACAGAATGTTGCCACGGCTCAAAAACTCTTATAAAATCGGCGTGTGTTTCCCATTCCAGTATTTTGACGAGATACCGAGCGAGGCGCACGATGTCAGGATGGATTGCGTGGAGTACGGTGGATAAAAAAATGGGACAGCCGAGGCTGCCCCATTCACAGTTAATTCACATATAAACTTTCCAAAGTTAAATCTTGAAAAACAAAATTACGCTTCTTTGGTGATGTACTTAGCGCAAGCCCAGCCTTCAACGACAGCCTTGATGCGGAACATGTTTTCCTGCTGTTCGATGATGTTGAACTTTGTGCCGGCTTTGAGGTCACTGACAAGGCGGCGCGATTTTTTGCAGTCGCTGTAGAGCATTGCATTGTCAGTCTTGAGTTCGCCGTCGTACTCACTGTCGGTGTTGTCCTGCTCGATGAACTCTTTGTCAATCCAGCCAGTGATTTCGTGGAGGATGTTGTACCATTCCTTGGTGGAATCCTGACCGATGATGTAGATGTACGTGCCAGCCGCCATCGGACTTGACTTGAGAGGAGCGGTTGATGAAGGACCTTGGCGGAAGTTGAGTTTTACAGACGCCTTTCCAACAACGAGCGACGATGCAGCTGACTTGCTGATGGCGTTTTTGAACATGTCGCTGATGCTGAGTGTGGAGCTTTGAGCGAAAATTTCGTCCCTCAATGCGTCAAGCGGGAAAGCTGGACCCGGGTCACACTTGCGGCCTGGGGCGATTTCCTCGTGGCCAAGGATTTCCTTGATTTCAAATGTTTTGCAGATTGTTCTGCAAAGTTCTTTTACAGCGGCGATTTGCTCGTCGGTGTATTTGTACCAATATGTCATCGTCGTGACGGCATTGCGGTGCTTGCCGGTGAACACTTTGCTTTCGGGCGTTGCGGTCTTGTTGTCCTTCTTTGCCTCCCACCATGTGTAATATTTTCCACCGATTTTCTGGAGGTAGCCCGGGTTGCTGATTTCGATGCCGATGGAGAAGCTGTTGTATCCCGACCTTCCGCCATAGCTCGAAGTGCCGGCGTGGTAAGCCCTCCTGTTGAGGTCCACCATCTGGGTTATTGAGCCGTCTTCGCTCACAACGAAGTGCGCGGAAGTGGTTGCGGACGATGCCTTGAAAAGGTTTACAGTCGCCGCGCCGCTTGCACCGGCTGTGTAGTGTATGATAATTGCATCGGGCTTGATGATGCTTTTCTTGTCGTAGGCGTGAGCCTCAACGAAGGGCTTTACGTTGTCGCCCGATAGTCTGTTGTTTTTGATTTCCATGATATAGTTTTTGGTGTTGTTTTAATCAGCGCAATTTACTGAAAATTTTGATTATACGCAAATTTTTTTTCACTTTTTTTTTCAAATCGTGTAAAACGTCTTGAAAATGTTCTTGATATTGAAGTGGTCGTAAACGCCGCAAATCTCTCTGATAGAGTGCATTGCGAGGATTGGCGAGCCTACATCGACGCATTTGAAGTCTGTCTGAGAGGTAGCGATGCTGCCGAGGGTTGAGCCGCCCGGAATGTCGCTGCGGTTCGTAAAACGTTGGATGGGCGAGCCTGCAATTTCGGCGAGTTGCGCGAACACTGCCGCGCTTTCGGCGTCGGTGCAGTACCGCTGGTCTGCGTTGTATTTGATTGCAGGGCCTTTGTTGATTATCGGGTGGTTTGTCGGGCAGCTGGATTCTGTGTAGTTCGGATGGAGACCGTGCGCGGGGTCGGCGGAAATCATGAACGAGTTGTAGATGGCTCGTATGTAGTCTTCATGGTCGCCGCCAAGGTTATACACAAGTCTTTCGAGGATGTTTCTGAGGAACGGGGATGCTGCGCCTTGACGTGTGCGGCTGCCTACTTCCTCGTTGTCGAAACATACCATTATCTGTGTAGCGTTGATGTTTGGGCTTGTGAACAGGGCTTCCATTCCGGCGTGAATCATGGAGAGGTTGTCGAGCCTTCCACTTGATATGAATTCGTTGTTCGCTCCTATCAGGCATCCTTTTTCAGTGTCGTACAGCGAGAGGTCGAAGTCGATGATGGCGTCGGGCGATACATTGAGTTCGCGTGCTATGAGTTCGATGAGGTAGTTCTGGTTCTCGAGTGGCGATTTGATGCAGGCGAGTAGGGGAGTGAGGTCTTTTTGTGGGTTGATTGGCACTCCGTCGTTGACCTTGCGGTTGAAATGGATGGCGAGGTTTGGAATCTGCAGGAGCGGGCGTTTGATGTTCAGCTGCCTTACTTCCGGTTTGAACGGGTTTTTGGATTTGAGGACTACGCGCCCTGCAATGCTGAGCGGGCGGTCAAACCATGTGCTGTATATTGCGCCGCCGTAGATTTCGATGTTGAGTTTTATGTAGGAATTTGCGACGACGATTTCTGGCGATGGCTTTATTTTTATTGTCGGGGAGTCCGTGTGGGCTGCAATGATGCGGAACCCGTCTTTTTCGGGCTGCCCCATTCCGACTGTGAAAGTCGCGAGGGTTGTGTCGTTTTGGGACACGAAGTATTTGCCTTCCTTTTCTATCTGCCAGGGGTCTGTGAGCGGCAGTTCTTTGTAGCCTTTGCGCAGGAGCGCGGCTTTTATGTTCCTTACAACATGGAAAGTGCTGGGGCTGAATGATATGAAGTCAATCAGGTCGTTTGCAAATTCCTGCGGTTCGTCAAGTTTTTTGTTCATGGTTGGTGAATTTTTGTTTTCAGGTCGGCTCCGCTAACACTTGAATCCGATGATGATTATGTCGTCGGTTTGTTCGGTGTTGCCGTCCTTTATCCATTTTTCGATTGTGTCGTTCAGTATTTCGCGCTGTTTAGCCGGCGGTTCGTTATGAATCTGCATGAACAGAGCGCGGAGGTTCTTGATGAGGAACTTCGTGTTGTTTTCGCCGCCGAACTGGTCTTTGTAGCCGTCGGAGAACATGTAGAACCATGTGTTGCCGTCGGGCTGGATTGCGACTTTTTTGTACTGGAAATCCGCGCCGTAGAGCTGCTGTCCGCCGATGCTCTGTTTGTCGGCTTTGTATTCGGTGAGTTCGTCGTTTTGGATGACTACGAGCTGGTTTTTCGCGCCGGAATATTCAACGAGGTGCGTTTTCTTGTCGATTGTGCAGAGCGCCATGTCCATTCCGTCCTGGTTTGCGGTTGTGTCCTGTTTGAGGGCTTTGCGGATTCGGCGGTTTTGGTTTGTGAGGATTTCTTCGGGGGATGTAATGCCTTCCACGACTATTTCCGTCAGTATCTGAGAGCCAATCATGCTCATGAATGCGCCCGGCACGCCGTGACCTGTACAGTCTGCGGCGGTGATGATGATGCTTTTTTCGGTTTCGGCGAACCAATAGTAGTCGCCGCTGACGATGTCCTTGGGGCGGAATAGTATGAAATGTTCGGGGAGTGCGGACTGGATTTTTTCTTCCATCGGCAGCATGGCGGTCTGTATGCGCTGTGCATACCTGATGGAGTCGGTGATTTCCTTGTTTTTGGCAGTGATTTCCTCGTTTTTCTCCATGATGAGCTGGCTCTGTTTGCGTATTTCAGCTGTGCGTTCCTCCACGATTTTTTCGAGTTTCTCCTTGTCGCGTATGAGCTTTTTTGTGTAAGCCTTCACGAACAACCAGATGGCGAGGGCGAACAATGCAATGTAGAGCAATATGGCAAGTTTGGTGAGGTACCATGGGGCGAGGATTTCAAATGTTATTGTTGCCTCTTTACTCTCGACATTGTAAGCATTGATTGCGATTACGTGCAAGGTGTATTTGCCGGGGCTGAGGCTGGGGTACTCCTTGTAGTTTTCACTGCGGAAGTCAGACCAATTAACGTCGTTGTTTTCGAGGTAAGACTTAAATTTGATAGCTTCCGGATATTCGTATGTTGTGGCTGCAAACTTAATCCTGATGCTTCTCTCTGAAAATGGCAGTACAATTTTTTTGTTGGTTTCGTTGCCACCATAAATCAGAGAGTCGTTATGGATGAGTTCGATTTTCCTGATGAGAGCATTATATGGTGCTTCGACATTCTTTTCGATTCGGTCGTCGTAATGGACAAAACCTTCCTTGTCACCAATGATGTAGCATCCTTCGCCGATGTATCCAAACGAGTTTATGCGGCTCATGTATGGACGGAAAATGTTGCGTGTGATTTTTGCCGACGTGTCGCCCATAGGCGTTATACGCTCAAGAAACCAATAGTTTATGTTTTCGTCGTGCTTGTCGGTGACCACGTGTTTTACCCACAGGTTGCCGATGTTGTCGTTGTACATCATGTCGTAAACATTTTTTCCGCCGAGCGCAGTGTTGTGTTCCTCGTCTTGCACGTACTTATCGGAATCTCTATCGTATTTGTATAGTCCGTCCACCGTTCCCGCGATAAGTCCGTTGCCGGTGTTGAAGATGTAGTTGCCGAAGTTGGAAGGCAGGCCACCTTCGTCAGCGTCGTATTTTTTGCTGGCAACGATGGAATCGAATGTCTCGTTGAACTTGACCCTGAAAATGCCCTTATTGTTGTCGGAGATTACAAACCATCCGTCCGCGTCCTGCTGGATGTGGCGGACGTATTCGTTGAATCCTTTTGCACCGGTCTTATATGCCCATTTGCCGTTCTTTTTTTCGTAGATTGCAAAACCGGCGTTGGAGCCGCCGATGAGGATGTCCGGTTTTTCGCGAGGTACGATGAAATTTCGGATGTTTCGTGTCTTCTCCTTGTCGATGTTGGTGAGTACGTTGTTGGTGTCGATGTACAACAAGCCTTTCTGTGCGCCGCCAATCACAGAGCCTTGCACTGTGTCGAGTTTCCAAATAGCGTACCGCTCGTTTGTGTTCTTTACTTCCTTGAAAAATTGTTTGTGGATAGAATCCTTTTTGATATGGAATACGGCATCTGCGCCGATATAAAGCTCGTCGCGGGTTTGCAGGATTGACCTGACAGAGCCGACAATGCCCGTCTCGTCGTTTGAATACCATGTGAAGGGCGAGAATACGTCAAGCAGGACGATGCCATTGTTGGAGGTCGTGATCCAAACAAGATGGTTGTCGTCCTCGAATATGGAGTAGATCTGGCCGTTGATGTCGTCGGTCCTTATAACATTGAAATCAAGGTCGGTGACCACAAGACCGTGCCATGATGTTCCTAAGAGGTAATACTTGCCGTCGTGGGTCTTGGCAAAGCACGAAACGTCCGCGATGATGTTTTTTGGCAATGAAACATTTGGCTGGTAGAGAGAGTCGCCTTCGTAATAATAGATTCCTCTTTCTTTGTTGAGGATTACAATCCTTCCCTTCGACTTGTCCACAAGACGGATGGAAGTTGTGCCGGCATGGAAAAGGTAGTCAATTTTGGTCAGCTTTCCATCTTTAATTTCGTTGATGCCTTCTTCGCTGTCGATGACATATAATTTTCCGTCGACATTATATGCAAAACAGAATCCACGGTTGTCTATTGCCGGAATGACGGTCATTGTGTTGTCCTTGAGGATGTATATGCCGGTCTGCGCCACAAACACAACGCCTTCATCGGGATCAATCATGATGTTCTGCACGAATGAAATACTGGAGTTTTCTTCCGGAATCATGTCCGCTAAGCTTCTGTATACGTATGCGCCCGCATCATTTGTTTCGAGCAGGCCGATGTCGCCCCTCGAACCTACGTAAACCGTATTTGAAGCGGTGTCGATGGCAAGTGCCCTGACCGCATTTGTGGCGGTCTTTATTAGGTTCCAGTTTGAACCGTCAAACATAAGGACACCGGCTTCGTTGGCAAAGAACATGATGCCGCGATTGTCTTTTACAGCACATAAAACCTGGTTTGATGGAGTCTTGTAATCGTCTTTTGTGTAGGTGTGCATATACAATTCTCCACCGCGCTTTATTTGCGCCTCTGCCCACATCGGCAGCGTTAATATGATGATTGTCAGTAATATAACTATTCGTTTCATGCCTTGATTTATGTTTGTTTCAGTCTGTAAAGATAAAAAAAATATTGCAAATAATGCTCCAAATGTGAAAAAAAATGTTTTTTGGCGTAAAAAAAGCCCGTAGAAGTGGTTCTACGGGCTTTGGTATGGGGTGCGGGCGGGTCGCACGCTTTACATGTGTTTTCGCAGGCGAGCCGCCTGCACTCCATTTTAGTTCTTGTAGAGGAGCTTGCCGTTGGCGGACAGGAGGATGTACGCCGGTTTTTCGGATGCGGAGATTGGGGAGTTGAGGTTGTCATACGCGCCGGTTACGTTGATGGTTTCGGCGTTGATTCTGAATGCTTTTATTGCCCTCACTTCGTCCTTGGACTCGCAGATGCTGGCTGTGAGTTGTGAGCCGTTTGCGTTGAGTGCCGCAATGTCGGATCTTGATGTGTAGGTTTTTCCGCCGACGTTGAGTTCGGTGTAGTTGCAGATTATCATGTAGCCCGATGAAGACTTCACAACGTCCGCAATTTTGCCTTTGAGTTTGAAGTAGGGGCTGAATGAAGGCTCTTTCTGACCGATGGCGATTGTCTCGAGAACTGCATCGTCGTTAGACTGTGAGTCGAGGTTGCCTTGTTTGCCTTTTGAGGCTACAGCGACGGTCTCGCTGATGTCGTCGTATGCAAAGCATGTCGGGAACAGGGTCGATGAGAGGTCTGTCTTTGAGAGTTGTTTGCCTTCGTTGTCCATTTTGATGACTGCGCTCTTGATTGTGCCGGCGTTGTCGTTTGAGACGAGTGCGAGGAATCCGCCTGTCCTTATCGGGATGATTTGGATGATGGTGTTGAATCCTGTGGGCAGGAATGTGACGTCTTTTGTCCAAACGGGTTCGTTGTCAGTGGAGATTTTGGAGATGAAGGCGATGGAATTGTTGTCGCCGGTTTTTCGGAAACCAGCCACATACCTTACTCCAGAGGCGTTTTTGCAGGTGTAGGTCGTTGTGTAGTCGCCAGTTACAGCTTCGGAGAATGAGGTTTGTGCGGGCTGGGCGTTTATGGATTTTCCGTTGTTTTCATAAGCCGTGTTTTCAGGTGCGAACTGCTCGACCGTGAAAGTCCTGAAGTGTTCGAGGTTCTTGGCGTTTATGGCGTCGAGTTCCTTTTCCTGTTCGGATTTGAATGAAGACCTGAATTTGTCCTTGCCGCCGTAGAGAGTGCTGAGCGACTGCTCGTGGAGCGTGAGATTTTTGTCGTTAATGCGCGAATCCATCGTGCGGAGGGTGTTGCGGCAGTTCTTGTCCATGAGATAGAGGTCGTAGTAGTATGCAGCCTTCTGGTTGTAGTCGCTGAGGAATGACTCTGGGTTTTGGATGTTGTTCGTGGAGCGGAGCGATGCAATCTGGAGGTTTGCTTTTGCGGCTTCATACCTCAGGCTTGATGACAGGAGCGATTCGTAGTCGTATTTTTCAGTGAGGTTCACGAGTTTGTTTGACGGCACGACGGTCTGAATGCTGTCTGTCTCGGCGTTTTGCTGTTGAAGGGATGCAACACGTGCGCGGAGAGCCTTGATGTCGTTTGCGGAGTTGTTTTTGATTTCACTGATGTTGCCGTCGAGCAGTTTTGTGGCTTCCTTGACCCATCCCTGGTAGTCCCACACGGGGATTTTGGGTTGGATGAAGTTGCTGGACGTGAGGCCTTCGAGCCTGTATGTGTCGATTGGCTTTATGTCGAGCTGCTGGTTGTACTGCTTGATGGGGTAGTTTGAGAGTTCGTTCTTGAACACGCTGAAACAAATCATCACGCTGTCGTAGTCGCGGGAGAGTTTTTTGAGCTCGTCGCGGAGTTGGTTAGAGTTTGTCACGAGGAGGTTCTTGTAGTTGCTCTGGTGGCCTACAATCAGTTTGAAGGTCTCGGTGCAGGTGTTGTATTTGTCGATTGCCTTGTTGAAGTTTTCAATGATGACAGTTACATGTTCGTCGTATTCCTTCACCTTGTCCATGATGTCGTTGAGTTTCTGGAGGACAGCCTCTTGCGTCACGGTCTTTGCGTCGCCTACTCCGAGGTTTGAATAGTAGGTGCTGTTTTTCTTGACTTCCTTTTCGTCAGCCTGGATTTTGCTGATTGCAAGTCCGAGATAGAGTTTGCAGTTGTAGATCAGCTGGCGGACGTAGGTGTAGTTGAGGAATGGGTCTTCCTCTTGGAGCCAAGCCCACTGTATGAGCGCGGTCTGGACGTATGTGTTCGGAAATTCGGGCGTGGCAGCCTGGAACTCGTTGAGTTTGAGGAGAGTGTGCTCAGTTGGTTCTTTTCCGAGTTTGTCGAAGATGTCCTTATATTTGAGTTTGCGCTGTCCGAAGGCGGAAGTGCAAATCATTACTGCCGATAGAAGTATGATGAATTTTTTCATGTTCGTGAGGTTTTATTATTTGTTGTCAGTGCTGATTACTTTGAGTTCCATGCGGCGGTTCTTTGCGCGGTTTTCGTCGTTGGTGTTTGGCACGAGAGGCTGGGTTTTGCCGTAGCCTTTGGAGATTATCCTCGATTTTGCGATACCTTTTGTGATGAGGTATTCAGCGACGGCTGCAGCCCTCTGGTCGGAGAGTTTGAAGTTGTAGGCGTCGGCGCCGATGTCGTCGGTGTGCGCTGAAAGTTCAACCTTGATGTCGGAGTTCATCTTGAGGTTGTCAACAAGCATGTCGAGTTCCTCGTAGCTTGAGGGGTTGAGCGTTGAGCTGTTAGTCTCAAAGTTGATGTTTTCGAGTTCCATTTTCACGCCTTCTGTCATCTTCTTGATTTCGGCGTGGATTGTCACGCTACCGTCGAGGTTTATGGTCTCGTCGGATGTTATGGCGAACTTCGTGGGGTCAAAATCTTGCTGACCTTGTGCAAGGTTTATTTTTTTCATCTTGTTGACGGCGAGGTCTTTAGCACCGAGTGCTGTGGTCTGGTTGTAGAGAGTGTAGCCCTTCTTGGCGATGTTGACCTGATAGAGGTCGCCCTTGCGGAGCCAGAACTCAGTGTTTCCGTCCGTGCCGGTGGTCTTTGATGTTGTGTAGCGGGAGATTGTGGAGATGTCCACAATGTTGACGTCGGCGGTTTCGCCGGGTTCGAGGCCGCGCACTTCCACGCGCAGGAGGATTTTGCTGGATTCAATTTCAGCGTCCTTTTCCACGGATTCAAAAAGCACGACTTGCGAGAGGTCGAGATTGAACTCGTAGTCGGTGTAGAGGTCTTTTGTGATGAGGAATCCGAAGTTTTTGCCGATTGGGAGCGTCATCTTGTATCTGCCGGTTGCAAATTGGTCAGCCTTGATTGTGGTGTCCTTGCCGTCGGCTGTGATGTGCATGTCGGCTTCGAGGGCATCGAACATGTCAGAGTCGAAAACGTTCAACTGCAGGTCGAGTTTGTCAAAGAAGTCGTAGTCGTTTTTGTTTTCGAGTTTGTTGGGTGTTGTCTCCACGATGTTGTGGGAGTAGCCCGGATGACTGAAGTCGATGAACACTGGCGTGCTTCCATTAAGGAAGAAGTCATATTCGCCTGTGATGTCATCACTGTTGAACTGAGCGAGAGTTATTGAGCTGAAAGCGTCGTTTACCTTTATGTCAGTACCGAGCGGCTTTTTTGTGGTGCGGTCGGTGGTCTTGCCGTAGTAGCGCGTGATTTTCTGATGCTTGAAGTTGTCGGGCAGGTCGGCTTTTACGAGCGCGTCAGACTTCTTCTCTCCACGCGAGAAATACAACTGCTTTCCCTCGTAGTCGTATGTCGGTGTCAGGTCGTGGTACTGTCCGTTGAGCGTGTCGATTGGAATAGGAATCATCCATGTCTTGGCGTCCGGACGGTATGTATAATAGATGTCGAAGTCCTCGCGTCCTTCCTTTCGGATTGAAGCGAAATAGATAGTCTTGCTGTCGGGCGCTACGTATGGCGCGGCGTCACATCCGAGCGTTACAGGCTCCGGCACGTCCTTGGCTGTTGACCATGTGCCGTCGGTCTTGTGGTTGCTCATGAAGATTGTGCCGCACCGCTGGTCGGGGATGCTCACACCTTTTGCGGCTTCCTTTATCCTCGTGAAATAGATTGTGTTGCCGTCGGGCGCGATGGCGGGATAGCGTTCGTTCGAGGCAGTGTTTATACTGTCACCGAGCGGAGTCATGTCGCTCCATTTGCCGTTGCGCTTTGTGATGACGTAGATGTCAGTGTTTCCACTTCCATTGTCGGCGGCGAAGTAGATTTTTGAGCCGTCGGAAGAAAGAGACGGTTCAAGGGGCTTGACGCTTTTCTTTTGGATGAGGTCGTTGAGCGGGTTGTTTTCGTACGGGTTAGCAAATGAGTTGCCACTCTTGGTGAATGTGATGAACGTTATCTGTCCGTCCTTCTCAATACCAACGATGGCGTGTTTTCCGTTGCCGGAGATGTTTGCAGAGACCGCTTTTGAGCCTTCCGGGATTGGGAACGGATTTAGGGAATTGATCTGAGCCGTGCTTGAGCCGGCAATCATCAACGCTCCCAATGTCTGTATCAAAATCTTTTTTTTCATATTTAGTTACAGTGGTTGTTAATATAATTTGTCGCAAATATAAATGTATTTTATATATCTTCCAAGAGAATCTATGTTGAGAAATGGTTAATAATTTTCACCCAAAAGTGGACATCCAAGTCCGAAAATTTATATATATTTTTGCATCGTAAAAAAATATATTGTTTTGTTGTTTGGACGCTGCTTACATGGAACACTTAAAATCGGAAATTATTTTTTAGGTTCAGAACGGCTGCAGTTTATTGTTTTTGGGGGGTGCAGCCGTTTTTTTTAGAATTTTCATCGAAAAAAGTTGGCACTTTTGGGGCGTTTTTTTTGCTGACATCGCCAAAACTCCTTACCTTTGTCTCGTATATAAAAACAACACCCCCCAACCCGAAATGGATAAGAGCGTAAACGATTTTTTTGAATATCCAAACACGATGTTTGGCTACAACACCGATGAAAAACTTACTGTTGTAACCGCTTTGCATCTTGCCTCCGCCATCACAAGGATTAGCGGAAGTGGCATTTATATGGTGGACTACGAAAAAAATAGGGTTTTCTTCATGTCTGAAAACGTTGCAAGATGGTGCGGCATTCCGCCCGAGAAAGCCGGCAGCTACGATGAATATGTGAAATGCGTCCCAGACGACGATTATAAAATGCTCATAGAAATAAACGAGGCGACTTTCAAATATCTCCAAAATCTGCCCGACGATGAAATAATAAAATACACGCTTTCCTACAACTTCCACTTGAAAAAACTCTTGGTGCATCAATACTTTACGCCTGTTGTTGTGAAAGATGGCGTCATAAAAATTGGGCTTTTTGTCCTCACGACGCCCTCGGAGCAGGAATCTGGACGGATAATAATGCGCAGGTATGGCTCACCAGATTTTTATGAATATTCCCGCACCAAAAAAAGTTGGGAACTCAAGAAAGGCGTACTGCTTTCCGAAATTGAAAAACAAGTGCTTTGGCTCTCGGCGCAGGGCATGACGGTGGAGCAAATCGGAGAAGAAACCCACAAGTCGCCGGAAACCGTGAAGACCTACAAAAAACGTCTTTTCAAAAAACTCGGCGTTGCAAGCATATCCGAGGCTTTGATTTTTGCCATCAATAACAGGCTGCTATAACTTTTTTCACCCGAAAGTGGTATCCAAATACCGAAATTTGTCATTATATTTGCATCAACGAACAAATGAAGTTATTAAAAAAGGAGTAGAAATGATGAAAGTTTCCATTATATGTCTTATGTTGGCAATGCCGCTGACTATATGGGCGCAGGATGTTGATTATGAGATTGAAGGCGACAAGGGCAAGGAAATTGTGCTGAGTGTGAGCGGGTTCGCCGACGAGGGAAAATCGCAGCTTTCGGTGATGAAGACTTATGGCGACGACGATTTCAGCGTCTCAGATTTTGAGGACGGCAAGATTTCATTTTTGTTCAATTCTCCAAACGAATATGTCTTCGATTTCTGGGAGACGCTCGGCGAGTGCAAACAAAACACCACTGTGCGCTTTAAGATATTGAAAGACATAGAACTCTACATTCCTAACATTTTCACGCCCGACGGCGACGGCATAAACGATCAGTTCCACATCAAATATGACCTCTGCCCCGACGAGTTCAACATTGTGATTTTCAACCGTGAGGGCAGGAAAATGTTCACTTCCGGCAATCCCGATTTCAGTTGGGACGGCTCGCGGTGTACTCCGGGCGTTTATAGTTACCGCATAAGTTATTCATATCGAGGCAGACAGAAAAACCTTTCAGGCTTCATCACTCTTGCTGACCGTCGATGATGATTTCGTCGTATTTGGGAATCTCTTTTAGAAAAGTGTATCTCGATTTCTCCGCGTCAAACTTCGCGCAATAATGGTTCAAGCCGTTTGTGACGATAATCAAAGGCGCTTTGAACTTTATGTTGTAGCGTGCGACTTGATTGAAAGTTTCTTGTGTGATTTTCACGTCTGCCGCCTTGCACTCCACGACAACGAGCGGGCTGCCGTTTCGGTCGTAGATTACAATGTCGGAGCGTTTTTGGGTGTTGAAGAGTTTGAGCCCGTTTTCCGTCATCATCAGCGAGGCGGGGTAGTGGAGGTCTTCGATGAGATAATGTACAAAATTTTGCCTCACCCATTCTTCAGGGGTGAGAACGAGGTATTTTTTTCGTATTACGTCAAATATATATGTGTTTTGCCCGTCGGACTTTATGTTTAGGTCGTGGGGCGGCAGGTTTAGAGGTTCCATTCTATGATGAATTGCTGTAAATTTCGCCGAAAGTTACACATTATTTTCACCATGGACAAAAAAATGACAGCAATTTTTTTGTATTGTGTGAAAAAAGCATTTATTTTGTGATTGGAAAAGAAATGTAATGCAACACAAATCACCTCAAAAACACCCTAAGCATTATGAAGACAAGAGAAGAAATTGTAAATAACTGGCTGCCAAGATATACGGGGCGTGAAATTGCCGAGTTTGACAAGTATGTGCTGCTCACAAATTTCTCCAATTACTTGGACTTGTTCGCCAAAAAGTTTGGAGTGAAGGTCATGGGACTCGACAAAAACATGCCGAGTGTCTCCGCCGAGGGCATCACACTCATCAACTTTGGCATGGGAAGCCCTAATGCCGCCACAATAATGGACTTATTGAGCGCGGTCAACCCCGAGGCGGTGCTGTTCCTCGGAAAATGTGGAGGCCTGAAAAAAATAAACAAACTCGGCGACATCATCCTCCCAATCGCCGCAATCCGTGGCGAGGGAACCTCTGGCGAGTATATGCCGCCCGAAGTGCCGGCTCTGCCCGCATTCCAGATTTTGAGGGCTGCGTCCGCCGTCGTCCGCGACCACGGGCACGACTACTGGACCGGCACGGTCTATACGACAAACCGCCGCGTATGGGAGTGGGATGAGGATTTCAAAAACTATCTGCGCAAAATCCGCACCATGGGCATCGACATGGAGACCGCGACATTGTTCACTGTCGCCTTCAAGAACAAGATACCATGTGGCGCGATGCTCCTCGTTTCAGACCAGCCGATGGTTGCGTCAGGCGTGAAGACCCGCGAGAGCGACACAACCGTCACTCGCAATTATGTCCAGGACCACCTCGACATGGGCATCCATACTCTCATGGAGATTAGGAACAACTGCCGGAGTGTGAAGCACTTGCGCTTCGATGAGGACTAAAAAAAATTATTGACACAAAACATGGCATCGACATACGAATCCATAATGACGGACTTGAAGGCTGGGAAATATGCGCCCATCTATATTTTGCAGGGTGACGAGCCATATTTCATCGACCAGATTTCCGGCTACATAGAAAACAATGTGCTCACCCCCGACGAGAGGGCGTTCAATCAGACTGTGGTGTATGGCAAGGACACCGACGTCAGGGATATTGACGTCATGTCGCGCCGCTTTCCGATGATGGCTAAGTATCAGGTTGTCATTGTGAAAGAGGCTCAAGAACTCAAAAAAATTGACGACCTTGTCTTCTACGTCCAAAAGCCGCAGAAGACAACCATACTTGTCCTGTGCCACAAGTATAAGACGCTCGACAAACGCAAAAAACTCGCCTCACTTGTGGAGAAGAGCGGTGTATTGTTCACATCCACAAAACTTTACGAGAACAAGATTCCGGCGTGGATTGACAATTACATAAAAGGCATCGGTCTGGTCAGCAATCCAAACGCAACACGTTTGCTCACGGAATATCTCGGCACCGACCTGTCGAAAATCAGCAATGAACTCGATAAACTCGCCATCGCCCTGCCGAAAGGCGCAGCGATAACGCCGGAGATTATTCAGGACAACATCGGCATTTCAAAGGACTACAACACCTTTGAACTCCAAAAAGTCATCAGCACGGGAAATGTGGAGAAGGCGGCGAGGATTGTGACTCACTTTGCCAAAAACCAGAAGGACAACCCGATAGTGTTGACCATAACGTCGCTCTATGGATTCTTCTCCAAGATGCTGATATATTGGCAGTACGCCGGCAAAGACAATGCAACATTGGCGTCGGCGATTGGGTGCAGCCCGTATTTCCTCCGTGATTATCAGGAGGCGTCGAGGCTCATGACGCTGCCACGTGTCATAAACGCCATATCGCTCCTTCGTGAATACGACCTCAAAAGCAAGGGCGTGGGGAATGTGTCAACCGACGGAGGCGCACTTTTGCAGGAATTGGTTTTCAAGATAATGCACTAAATTTTTATTTTGAAATAATTTTTTTGCAATTTTATTTGCATTTGGCGTATTTGTTGTTTAATTTTATGCAGAAAAATTTTGTGTCGTCGGGCGACTGTCCCGAAGTGCGCAAATGCTTGATAATTAGAAATTTAATATAATACGAGATGAAATATAGTTTTCGCCTAACGTTGAAAGTCAAGTTGCTGTTGGGGTTCGGTTTGCTCGGAATCCTACTGTTTTTCGCGTATCGCACCGTGAGCCAGGCGCAGGATGCCAACACTGTCACCGCGTCGGAGAACAGCGATTTGCTATTTCCGTCCATGATTTACACCGAGAAACTCAAGGACTTGATAGAGACCTCTCAATACCTCACGACCAAATGGACGCTAAAAGCCGAGCCGAAGGACAGCAAGCTGCTTAGCGAGATTGAGTCGTGCCACGGCGAAATGTATGATTCGCTCAAGTCCCAGATTGTCAAGTTTGTGGACAAGGATCTATGGAACGACAAGAACAAGGAGATTTATTTCAAATTGACCTCCACAGTGGACACCCTGTTTGCTTTGCAGGACGACATCGTGGATAACCTCAACACCGTGGAGAAAATCAACGACAAGAGCAACTATTCTTTCAGACGCTACAGCCTTGTCGATGGCGAGGAGGCTGCATGCTACAAGCGGGCATACAACACCGCTCTGAGGCTTGCAAATTCATTCCAGAAGGAATCCGCCGGAAAACTCGAGACGATGTTTGAAGGTTTTGATAAATCTGAAAAAGTGCTTACTTGGGGCATCATCATATTCTTTATATGTATGTTGGCGATTTACCTCTTGCTCAACCATAATCTCCGCAAACTCAACTACTTCAAGGAAAAGATTAAGGAAATGTCAGAAGGTATCCTGCCTGACATTGAGGTGAAAGGCAACGACGAAATCGCGGAAATGACGCAGACGCTCCGCACGTTGGTATCAAACCTCGACGAGACCTCTCACTTCGCCATCAAGATTGGTGAAGGCAACTTCTCCACAGAGTTCAAGCCGAGGAGCAAGCATGACGTCTTGGCAAACTCCTTGCTCGTCATGCGTGACAACCTCATCAAAGCCGAAAACGAAGCCGAGGAGCGTAAGGTCGAGAACTCGCAGCGTAACTGGGCGTCGCAGGGTCTCGCAGAGTTCAACGAAGTGTTGCGTAACGCGGGCGACGATATGCAGGTGCTTTCAAACAGGGTCATCGAGAGGCTCGTGCGCTACCTCGATGCAAACATGGGCGGCATCTACATTGTGGACGACTCCGACCCCGAAGACATTCACCTCGAACTCACGGCATTCTACGCATACGACCGCCTCAAATATGCAAAGCAGCGCATTGAGATTGGTGAAAACCTCGTAGGACAGTGTTTCCGTGAGAATGAGACTGTATATATGACCGACATACCGAAAGGCTATGTCCACATCAGCAGCGGACTTGGCGAAGCTGACCCGACATGTTTGGTGATTGTGCCGTTGAAGGTGAACGCCGAGACGTTTGGTATCGTGGAGCTTGCATCGTTCCAGATAATCGAAAAATACCAGGTCGAGTTCATCGAGAAGATTGGCGAGACCATCGCTTCGACCATTGCGAGTGTGAAAATCAACATGAACACCGCAAAACTTCTCGAAGAGTCCCACCAGAAATCCGAGCGACTTGCACAGCAGGAGTCTGAGGTGCACAAGAACATCGAGACCCTCAAATCAAAAATTGAAAACCTCGAGGAACTTAACAAACGCGAATCTGTCAAGTATCAGAAACTCCATGACGATTTTGAGAACCAGGCGGAGACAAACGCTTCCGTCATCCAGAAGCTCAATGACAAGAACGAGCAGCTCAAGGATGAAATCGTCATGAACCAGTATATCCTCAACAATTCCGCCGGCTACTATGAACTCGACGCTCAGGGCTTCTTCATGAACATGAATGCAAGGTTCCTCAATGTTATTGTGATGCAGGCGTCGGAACTCGAAAGCCATGACGTCCGTTCATTCATGGTGAAAGAGGAGTCTGTCAAAAACTTCGACGAGGCGCTTAAGAAACTCGCCGACGGTCTTATCTACTCCGCTCTCACCAAGTATTCATTCAACGGCAAGATTGTATATCTCAACGAAACCTACACGCCGATACGCGACGAGTACAATGTGCTCACCAAGATCTGCGTCATTTCAAAGAATATCACTATGGAAATTGAGAACGTCCGCGAGCTTAAGCGTCAGATTGCTGACCTGAAGAACGAGAACGAACTGCTCACCAACAAAGTGACTGCATTGACGACGAACTAAAAAGGAGCGTTATTCAGGCGAATTTTTTCAGAATGTAATGTTAGCCCTAATGATGGGATTGGAGAACGAAGTGTTGTTTTCCAATCCCTTCGTTGCGTTTAGGTTCCATAGCAGCATGAAGTTGAAAGATGCGCGGTCGGTGATTTGCCTGTGGTAGCCGCCGCCGATGAGGATTGGAATGTCCACTTTCTTATCGGGGTCGTTGTAGTTTGACCAGTAGTTGTCATAGCATATAGCCTGAGCCTCGGCGTGTACAACGAGGAAATCCAGCGGATGGCTGTCTGCGTAGATGCCGCCGCCATAGACACTGCTCGAAATCGAATTGTAGGACGAGCTGTATTTGTAGTATTCGTATGTGGCGATTATGCCGGCGGTGATGTACTGATTGAAATAGTAGCCGACCTGCGGGTTGAATTGAACGGTGAAATTGCCGGATGTAAATCCAAGCCCGAAGTCGCCGCCAAACCTCAGATGGTCTATAAGGCGGTAGCGCTGCGCTGTGCGGCGGTTGTTGTTGGAATTGTTGTCGGAGTTGTCGTCCTCAAAATCCCTGAATTGTGCGAATCCCTGTCCGACGCCAATCAGCGTCAGAAATGCTATTAATAATAAGGTGTGCTTTTTCATAGTTTCAATCTCTTCAATTACTTCAATCACTTCAATTACTTCTTGATTTCTGCCGCCTGTTTGATGAGGTCGATTTGTTCGGGAGTCATGTTTTTGGGTATGAAGTACTTAACCTTCACGAACAGGTCGCCGAACATTCCGGGAACGTTATATACCGGCATTCCTTTGCCCTTCACTCTCAGTTGTTTGCCATACTCAATGCCTTGTGGGATTGTGATTTTTATGTCGCCTGAAAGCGTGCGGAGCAGTATTTCGCCGCCGAGGATTACCTTGAAGATGTCCACGTAGATTTCTGTGAAAAGTTCGTCGCCGCGCCTCGTGAAGAAGTTGTCCTTGTCGATTTTCACCCTTACGTAGAGGTCGCCTTTCTTTCCGCCGGCAATTCCCGGGTAGCCCTGTTCGGGGATTTTGAGAAGCTGGTCGTCCGCAATACCCGGCAGTATGGAGATGCGGAGTTTCTGACCGAGAATTTCAATGATGCGTTTTGAGCCGGTGTAAGCCTCCTGGAGTGTTATGTTGATGGAGCCGGTGAAGTCGTCGCCCTTGAAAAGCGTGCTGTTGCGGAAGAAGTTGTTGAAGAAGTCGGAATATTCGCTGGTCTTCTTCTTGAAATACTCGAGGTCGAGGTCGAAATCGTCGGCGTCCTTCTTCGCTTTGTTTGCTGACTTTGAGCCGGTATAGGTCGAGCCGGATGAATATTTGTTGTAGTATGACGAGCCGCTGTTCTTTGTATAGAAGTCATTCGTGTTGTTCTTTCCGTCGCGCATGATGTCAAATTTCTTGCGCTTTTCAGGGTTGCTGAGCACGTCGTATGCTTCGTTAATGTCCTTGAACATGTCCTCGGCGGTCTTGTTGCCGGGGTTGCGGTCGGGGTGATATGTCATGGCAAGGCGGCGGTATGACTTTTTAATCTGATCTGCCGTCGCATTGGAATCCACTTCCAGTATCTTGTAATAGTCTTTGAATTGCATGATTATTTTTGTAAAAAATGTTTGTATTTTTTGCGGTGTAAATTTAAAAAAAAATTCCTATCTTTACCGCAAAATTTTAGCAAAAAAATTGGCATTACTAAAAGTTAGCAATCTTTGCAAGACATACTACAAGGGCGAAAACAAAATTTACGCCCTTCGCAACATCAATTTTGATGTTGAGGAGGGGGAGTTTGTGTCGATTGTGGGCAAGAGCGGCTCTGGAAAATCCACGCTTCTGAACCTCTTAGGCGGCATGGACACCTCCGCCGAGGGTAGCGTGTGCGTTGGCGGTATTAACATACTGACAATGAGTGAAAAACAGCTCTCACAGTACCGCAAGTTCACTGTCGGGATGATTTTTCAGTCCTTCAATCTCATTCCCACGCGCACGGCGATAGACAATGTGAAACTGCCGCTGATTTTCAGCAACTATCCGCGCCGTCTGCGTGAGACGAGGGCGTGCGAGTTGTTGTATAACATGGGCTTGTATAACCGCGCCTTGCATTATCCGTCGGAGCTCTCCGGCGGCGAGGCTCAGCGCGTCGCAATCGCCCGCGCCCTCGCCAACAAACCCAAGATTATCCTCGCCGACGAGCCTACGGGCAACCTCGACACGGCTACTTCGGCGGAAATCATTTCGCTTTTGCAGATGTTCAACAAGAAGCACCACATCACAATCATCATGGTGACACACGACAAGGAGACCGCCGGGCGTGTGTCGCATAAGACTGTGCTGCTTTCCGACGGCGAAATCATAAAAATCACCACTAACCCTAACCCATGAAAGCGTCAGATATAGCCATACTCGCCTTTTATAATCTCAGGCGCAACACCATGCGCACCATCCTCACGTCGCTCGGCGTGGCGGTGGGCATAGGCTCGCTTGCGGCTATGATTTCATTTGCGCAGGGCATCTCCGGCAATATCTCTCGCTCTATGGAGAACAATGACATTTTCACTGGACTGACCGCCACAAGCCGTTCAATAGACCTCGACGACCCGGGCGCACGCCGCAGCTCCAGCATTCTTTCTCAGGAAAAGGCTGAAGTGCCGCTTAATGATTCTGTCATCGACGGCATCCGTGAATGGAAAGAAGTGGCGATTGCATTCCCGATAGTCTCAAAACCCGCCACTGTCCAACTCGCCGGACGTTCACTGAGGGCGAGCCTGAAGGCTGTGCCGATTGAGATGGGCGAGTTTCCGCCGTTTTCAAACATCACACGCGGGCGGTTTTTTGAGTCCGCAGACGAGCCGAGGGTCATCATAAGCCGTCAGATGCTCCAACAGATGAAAATCCTCATCGACGGCGAAAGTGATAATGTGGGGCTTGGCGGCGACGTGCTTTCTCTGCCGCTCGATTCGGTTTTGGACAAGGAATTGAAGATTGTGACGAGGGTTTTCGACCCTGACAAACTTAATTTTATTAACCCGCGCAAGGGCGAACTCCCGCTCAGCAATGAAGTAACATCGTTGCGCATTGCCGGCATAATCGACAATGGCGCGTTTTCGTCTGGCGTTTTCAATGGTACTGACGTTGTCATCCCATCATTGGCGATTGACTACGTGCCATGCATCGACCTGCGCAGCATCTATGACATCATGGACGGCAAGTCGGACAGTCAACACAAATATGGTTCTGTACATATCCGCGTAAAGGAGCATAGGAACTTGAAGACCGTGAAATTCAAACTTGAAGAAATGGGTTTGCAGGTGTTTTCTGTGGGTGACAAACTCGAGGACATAGAGAACATTTTCCTGATGCTGGACTCCATATTTGCCGCAGTGGGCGTGATTGCGTTGTTGGTCTCCATTTTGGGCATCGTGAACACCTTGATAATGGCGATTTATGAACGACGCAAGGAGATTGGCATCATGAAATCTCTGGGCGGCACGCAGTTCCAGATAAAGATGATTTTCTATGTTGAGGCGGCTTTCATTGGGCTTGTGGGCGGCATTTGCGGCGTGGCAGGCGGAAAACTTGCATCACAGGCTGCAAGTTCGTTTGCAAACTCCCAAATCGGCAAAATCATCGGCTGCGACCTTGAATTTTTTGACTTTTCATGGACATTGGCGGTTGTGGCGATTCTGTTCTCCGTAATCATCAGCGTCGCCGCCTCATTCTATCCCGCAAACCGCGCAGCAAGCATCGACCCGTTGGATGCGCTGAGGCGAGAATAGGGTTTGTTTCAATGTATTATTTCCTCCAGAAATTCATCTCGTCGATATATTCAAAAACCTTCTCTGGCATGAAGAACCTGACGTCCTTGCCGGCGCGGATGGATTCGCGGATGAAGGTGCTGGACACTTCTATAATAGGCGTGTCAACGATTTTTATGTTTGGATGGGAGCGGAGCGCACCGCCGTCGCTGCCGTTGCGTGGGAAGACGATGATTTGGTGATTGTTGATGATTTGCTCGTAATTTTTCCAGCGGTCGAGCCTTTCGAGATTGTCAGTGCCCATGATGAGGGCAAATTCGCGTTTTGGATATTTTTCGCCCAAATAAGTGAGCGTATCAATAGTATAAGACGGCTTGGGCATCGAAAACTCGATGTCGCAAGCCGCAAATTTTTTGTAGCCCTCTATCGCGCGGTTCATGAGTTCGAGCCGCTGATAGTCGGGCAGGAGCGATTCTTTGGTCTTGAATGGGTTTTGAGGGCTGATGACAAACCACAGTACGTCCAGCCCCGAATTTTCAACGAGGTAGTTTGCGAGCATCAGATGCCCGTTATGGACGGGGTTGAACGACCCGAAATAGAGACCAGTGACCGCCATTTCTGTTTATTCGTTGAGACGGTAGATGGTCTTTGCTTCCTCAGCCTGAGTGTAGTCCCAGAAGGGTCCGATAGAAAGGCGTTGGAATGTGAGGCCTTCATACAAAGCGTCGGTGAAAGTTTCGGCAGAGCCAGAAGAAACCGCAGCCGGGCTGTGAGTGAACTCGAAGCTGTTGAGCCTTTTCAGTTCCGTCAGCTGCACCTCAAACCAGTGCATTGTGCTTGGCGCGGTGGCTTGGGGGAGTTCGTTGATTTTGTCGCGGTTTTTCTTGTAGTAAATCTTGGAGTTCAGGGCTTCAGACTCGCTGTAGAACGGGCCAATCGCCATCTGACGGTGAGCGATGCCCCACCAAACAGCCTTTGAGAACGCCTTTTTTGTGCCGGACGAGATTTTACCGCCGCCGCCGGTGATTTCGATTTCACGTTTTTTGCCGTCGAGACGGATGCGGATGAAATACCAGAAAACGGGCGGCTCGGGCTCGCGGTCGTTGATTTGTTCGGGGCCTGCAATGTTGCCGTCGGTTGCGGTCTTGATTGGGTCTATTCCCATGGCACTCAGCGTGTTGCATACGAAAATCATCGCTAATGCCATCGTAAATATCATTACAAATTTTTTCATGGCTTGTATGTCTTGTTATTGTTGGGTTGAATCTAATTTTCTGTCATAATTCCCATTGCGCAAATTTCATACCACAAGAATTTTGGCAAAAGAAATAGTTTTTTTTTATTTAAGTGCAAAGTAAACTATTTTTTTTAGATTTTTGATTATATTTGCAAAGAAAAAAACCAATAAATTTTTTAAGACTATGAAACGATTGTTTTTTATCGCCATGGTATGTGGCGCGGTGATGCTGGGCGGTTGCATGGAGACCACCTATCAGAACAAGAAGACTAACAACAACTCCACGACCACCACGACGACCACCACAGACGAGAATGGCAACACAACCACGACCACTACGACCACCGACGACAGTGGCAAGGGCAACAAGAAGCCTTCAAAGTCCTTCCGTTCCCCAAACGGCAAGTTTGCGATTGACTTCGTGAACGTTCCGGACGGACCTATCATCTCGGAAGAGCAAAACAAGGCTGGCATGGTGCAGATTGTGCAGTATCTTGACCAGGTCGGCAGTAATGGCATGTATTTCGTCATCTACAAGGACTATCCTCACGGCTCAATCAAGGACGACGAGGTGAACGACAAGCTCAAACTCGAGGCAAATGCTTTCCTCAAAAACTTTGGCGCGAAGGCTGGCAGCACCTCTGAGGAGCGTCTCGGCGGCAACAAGGGTCTCTCGTTCACTGGCACGATGAACGACACAATCAAAGTCAACATGAGGAGCTACTTCGTCGGCAGACGCTATTACCAGTTCGGCACAATCGCCGCTAATTCAGTCATTTCCGACAAGGATTCCAAGAAGTTCATCAACTCCTTTGAGCTTGAGTAATTTTTTTAATGCATAATGCATAATTCATAATGCATAATGGGGCATCTGCCGCATTATGCATTATGCATTGAATAAGCCTTATTATGCATTATGTGTTGTGCATTCTGCATTGAAGCAATGTAGTTTTCATGGCTCATGCAGACTTCCTGCGCAAAGCGTGTGGCGTAGTCCACGATGTCGTCGATGGTTTCCTTTTTGGGATTGGTGCGGAGGTCGTTGCGTAAGAGGTTGTTCTGCACGATGCCGTAGATGATTCCGGCATTGAAATTGTCGCCCGCGCCGATTGTGCTTATCGGCTTTATGGGCGGCGCGGCGTATTCAAAAGATACGCCTTTTTGATAGAATGAGCATCCGTCCTTGCCTTTGGTGTAGAAAAACATTGCGTTTCGGTTGATGTTGCGCAGTACTTCAAAGGCGAGCGACTGGTTCCCGCATCCAAACACCAATGAAAAATCCTCGTCACTGCCTTTCACGACATCCGCATACCAGATGTTTTCCTCGATGAAGGGCTTGACGGTAGGCAGGGCTTTGAGGTGTGGACGGCGGAAGTTCGGGTCATAGACGATTATTGCGCCCTTCGCACGCGCCTGAGTCAGTAGTTGTTTCACACCGTCGCGGATTTCAGGCATGATGGCGTAATATGAGCCGAAAAGAAGTATGTCGTCCTTCTGGAAGTCGGCGGAAAAACGCGCGAGGTCGGGAGAATGGGGCTTTTGTTTGTAGAATTCATAACTTGCGTCGCCTTTGTCGTCCAAGAACGCCAAGGCTATGGAAGTCTGCATCGACGAGCCATCGACAAGTTGATGAGGCTCAACATTATTGTTATTGAGGAAGGTGGCGATTTGTTTTCCGATGAGGTCGTCACAGAAGTCCGACATGAAGACAGGATTAAGCCCGAGGCGTCCTAAAGTCACCGCGCTGTTAAGCACCGAGCCGCCTGGATTGCCGCCGGTGGGTTTGCCGCCGTTGAACATGATGTCGAAAACTGTCTCTCCGATTGTGTATATTTTTCTCATAATTAGTGGTTTTTCAGTGTTAATAAAGTTGCCTTTAAAATTTTTCCTAAAATTAGTTTTATTTTTTTGAATTTTGTATCAAATTTATTGTATTTTTGTGAAAACTTTTAAAAAGCATACGAGATGGCAAAAATACTCATTGTAGATGACGAGCGTACCATACGCAACACCCTCAAGGACATCCTCACATACGAAGGACATGAGATTGTTTTGGCGTTGGATGGCGAGGACGGATTGGATAAAATAAAGAACGACAAGTTCGACTTAATAATGTGCGACATCAAGATGCCCAAGATGGACGGCATAGAGATGCTCGATAATGTTATGGCGATGGGATTGGACACCCCGATGGTGATGGTTTCGGGACATGGCACCTTAGAGACAGCCGTGGAAGCCATAAAGAAGGGCGCATACGATTTCATAGAAAAGCCGCTCGACCTCAACCGTTTGCTCGTGGTCATCAAGAACGCCACGGAGCGCAAGGCTCTGATTGCTGAGACGAAGGAACTCAAGCACCGCATAAACCACAAGTACGACATGGTGGGCGAATCTGAAAAGATACGCCACGTGAAGGAAATGATTGAGCGCGTTGCACCGACCGAGGCGCGTGTGCTCATACTTGGCGAAAACGGCGCCGGCAAGGAGGTCGTAGCCCGCTGGCTTCATGAAAAGAGCAAGCGAGCCTCCAAACCCTTCATCGAGGTAAACTGCGCCGCTATCCCGTCGGAACTCATTGAGAGCGAACTTTTTGGACATGAAAAAGGCTCGTTCACGGGTGCAAGCAAACAGCAGAAAGGCAAGTTTGAGGCGGCAGACCAAGGCACAATCTTCTTGGACGAGATTGGCGACATGTCGCTTGCTGCACAGGCAAAAGTGCTGCGTGTTTTGCAGGAAAACAAGATTCTGCGCGTGGGCAGCGACAAGGAGATAAGCATCAATGTCCGCGTGATAGCCGCAACAAACAAGAACCTCAAGGAAGAAATCAAGGAAGGACGTTTCCGTGAAGACTTGTATCACCGTCTGAGCGTCATTATAATAAAAGTGCCGTCCCTCAATGAAAGGCTTGAGGACATTCCTTTGCTCGTTGACTATTTTAACAAGCAGATAAGCGGCGAATATAACATGGCGTTGAAGACCTTCACGCCCGACGCTATCGAAGAACTTCAAAAAATCAACTGGACCGGCAACATCCGCGAGTTCCGCAATGTCCTGGAGCGTCTCATCATCCTCTGTGATGCTGTCGTGAGCGGCAACGAGGTCAGGGAATATGTTGTGCCGATGAAGTAGGGGAGAAATGGTGACAAACCTATCAGAAATCACAGACCTAAACAACCTCGAACTTGTGGCGGCGCACGTCACCGAGGGTTTCATAACTGGACTTCACAAAAGCCCGTTCCATGGCTTTTCGTCGGAGTTCAATGAGCATCGCCTATATAATAAAGGTGAATCTACACGTCATATCGACTGGAAACTGTATGCCCGCAGCGAAAAACTTTTTGTGAAGCGTTATGAGGACGAGAGCAACCTGCGTTGTAACATCGTCATCGACACGTCGTCGAGCATGAAGTATCCGCAGTCTGGAAAGTTCAACAAACTCGAGATGTCGGTTGTGTGCGCCGCCGCATTGATTAATCTTCTCCGCAGCCAGCGAGACGCGGTTTCGGTGACATTGTTTGATAAGGACATTTATTTTGAATCCGATTGTAAAATCTCCACGACCCATGCCAAGATGCTGTTTTCGAGGCTTGAGGAGATTGTGAGAGACAGAAATTTTGATATTAAGGATGGCGGTGCTATGCGCGAGGATTCTCTTGGCGGCAGCATCGCCAAATGCCTTCATCAAGTGGCTGAAAACACCCACAAACGCAGCCTTATTTTGATTTTCAGCGACATGATGGACAGCGGAAGCGAGGAGGAGGTGTTTTCGGCGTTGCAGCATCTCAGGCACGCCAAACATGACGTAATCCTTTTTCACGTCATGGACAGAAAGACCGAGCTTAATTTTGATTTTGAGAACCGCCCATATAAATTTGTTGATATGGAAACTGGCGGACAAGTTGCTCTCAATCCGCTGGAATACAAAGAGATATACCGTGAATTGTCGTCAGGATTCTGTGGACGACTCCGTAATCATTGTGGCATGTATGAAATGGACTACGTGGATACCGACGTAGCAACTCCCTTCAAAGAAATCCTCGCCCCGTTCCTGATAAAAAGGGCAGTGCTGCATTGATAATTGACAATTAACAATTGACAATTGACAATTGAGCTTTCGCCGGATGGCAATTATGCATTATGCATTAAAGACGGGGGCAGGCGATTACGCTGTGGCGTTTCTTGGATCTTGCTTTGGGCTGGAATTCGTATTGAACAGAGAGTTCGTGGCTGCCGCCGGTTGAACTGAGGAGGTGTCCGATAGTGAAGTCGTAGCTGTATCCGATATGGAGATTGAAGATTTTGTATCCGAGCAACACTGTGAGTGCGTCGAGGTTGCTGTAGGATTCGGCGCGGATTGCGACCGGAATGCCCCTGAGCCAGCATCCCAAAGTGAACGGGTCTTTGTGCCAGTAGCAGCCGAGGCTGAGGTTGTCGGATTGTTTTGTGAAGTCGTATAACAAAGTGAATGTAACGTTCTGCATGTCTTCCCTGCTCTGACGACCTTTTGCGGCGGTTTGCGGTGCGCCGACATAGATTTTTGCGCCGCCGAAGAGTGAAACTTTCATGTTTTCATGGTATGTGTCGTCATCGTAGAGCGATGCTTTAGGGCGCAGGAGGTGATCGACCGAGATACCTGCCCAATATTTGTCAGTGTAGAAACCCACGCATGAAACCTGCATGTCGAGATAAGGCTTGCGGGGGAGCGGGGGACGTTCATTTGTGGCGGTTTTTCCTATCTCGCCGAGTTCGTTAATCATGTCGGGGAAAATGAGTTTTTCAAAATCAACGCTTCTTTGGTTGTATTTTATGCCGATGCCCGGTCTGATAATCCATTCACGAGTGATGTTAGTCCACCAAGAGTAGCAAAGGTCTATTGTAGTTAGCGCGAGGCTACCTTCGCCGGCTTCGTCCCTGAGTACCATTAGACCGACGCCGCTATTAAGTTTGTGGAGGTTCTGGTCGTAGGCGATGGCGTAAGTATTGAAAGTGCCCACTTCCGGCCACTGGTTGCGGTAGTTAAGCGACACTCGGCTTCCCCAACATTCACCTGCGTATGAAGGCGCAAGGTACAGCGGCGCGGCGTAGAACTGCGAAAACTGTATTATCTGTCCTTCCGCCGTGTGCGTCCGGGCTGCTATCAGTGTTGCTATGGTTATAATATATATTAATATTTTTTTCATAACGGTACTCTATTTTTTGCTCGTATCTTATTTGATAACGTTGATGATGTTTATTTATTTTATGCCATTGGATTTTTTTTGAATTGTTATTCATTACAAAGCTCCGGCATACGCTTGCAGATTCGCTCCAAAATTTTTGCCAAATCTTGCGCTTGGTACTCTATATCTTCGGCTAAAATGTTAATTTGTGTTGTATTGAGTCCTGAGTATTCGTTATTTAGGGCAGATTGAAGTTTTTTGCGGTTATTTTGAAGCCGGTCGAAATCTTCTTTGATATATTCCACGTCCTCCGTCATGCCGTCTGGGAAGTCGTTGTCGAAATGTCGGCGTAAAATTTTTTCTTTTTGGAGGATTGTGAATACTTGGTCGCGTGCGTTAGAGACTGTGGCGTCGAGTTTTTGGGCGGCGAGGCGGTTGTTTTCGTCCTCCTGACGCTGCATGTAGTCGTTGATGACTGCGTTTGCTTTTTCGCGGCACAGTCGGCAGTATGTGGAGTTCACGTCGCTCTTGAGCTTTTCACAGAAAGACGCCGCCTCCGCGCTCGGGCGCATTGTTTTGAGCTGGTTGATTTTCGAGGCGAACACTTTGGTGTATTGTTCGTTTTCGATTGTTGTTATGAGGGAGCGGAGTTCGGCGAGAAAGATGTTGTCGCCGGCGTTTTCGGGGAATTGGATTGAATGGAGGACGGCGAGCGTCTTTTCATTTTCTTCGGGAGTGCGGTTTTTATGGTCGTCGCGTGATTCGTCGATGGCGAGGGCGGTGTTTTTGATGTTTTTGAGGTTGTTGTCGCCGTCGAGGTAGCCTTCGGCGTTTGTGATGATGGTCTGGTAGGTGGGCAGGAACTCGTTTTGGAACACTGGATTTTTGCCAAACTCGTTAATGCGCGATTTCATGGTGGCGCGGAGTTTCATGTAGTTCTCAAAAATTTGCAGGAACATCGGCCTCATGTCGTCCGTGATGCGGTTTTTGGTGTTGAGGGTGTAGTTGTTTATGCTCGATTTGAGCGTTACAAAGTCATTGAGGTAGTCGATGAGTTTGAGTTCCTGTGTGTAGATTTCCGCGCTGAGGAGCGAATTTTCGTATGCCTTCTTCACTTTTGCAAGCCTTGCATCCACGGTCTCTGACGTTGTTTGGTCGCCGATGACGGGGTCGGAGACGTATTTGGATTTGTAGTTCACAATCACCATGAACGGATATTCAGTGCATTTGATGAGCGATGCAATCTTGTCGCGGTCGAGTTTGGGATTGTCGTTTTCGTCTATGTATTTATAAAGTGGTTCAGGGTCGATTCCTGCCGAGCCTTTCTGTGACGGGATGAAGGAATAGACATTCACAGACGCGACTCTTTTGCTGAAACCTTCCTCCTCGTATAGACGGATTGTGGAGTTGAATTTATATTCCTTGTCGTTGGTTTTTGAGAAGATGAGGTTGCCAAGTTCGCCGACGAGGGTTTTTGCGGCGGAAAGCGGCGCTGCAAAGTCTGAAATGGATTTCAGTTGGGTCGCCACAAAGTCAAAAATCTTGTTGGGCGTCGCTTTTGTGATGATGTCGATGTTTATGTTGCAGTCGATTTTGCTGTTTCCAATGGACGTTAGCGGCAGGTTGTCCATGAGCCTTATTGCCTCGTAACTGTCAGCCGTGAATGTCTTCATCGTGCCATCGGTGGATTTTACGGTGAAATTGAAAATTGGATAACTCAATTTGCCGAGAGCCGTGCCGTCTATAGATGCCGTGATGAGGATGTTTTCAGGGGTTGGTGTGACGGCGCGTTTTTTCTTTGGAATGGCGGAATAGATGCCGTTTAGCGTTGTCTGGAATTTTGTGCCGTTGAATAGGTACAAATCCGACGACAGGTAGTGCCATTCACTGTTGAACTCGTATGGCACGGTCTTTTTCATTTCGGGATTGACGACGATGATGTCCTGCGCACCGGCTTGTGACACAACTGCAATCAACATCAAAATCAATAATGGTTTCAATATCTTGTTTGTCATATATAACTAATAATTACAGATTTTATAATCATTGCGTCTCTACAATTGCCTCCATCCGATTCTTGCGAGGCGCATGGTGGTCATTATCAATATAGGATAGAACGCAGGATCATAGTGTTGTGGTATGACAGGTGCGAGAATTAACATTGCGCCGGTGATTATGGCAGTCACCTTATAATAAGATTTCCAGAATGGTTTTGTGGATTTCACAGCCCAAGCCGCCACGACATGAGAGGGAATTGCCCATAGTATGTTCATGTTCCATGCAGTGACGGTGTGTTCGGTCAGGAACCACATCACCAAAAACAGCAGTCCGAACATACCTAATATAAATAGGAGTGCCTTGTCGCCGCCGGAGTGGTATGTGTTGTTTTTGATTTCCTTGTATGTGAACCATGCCCATACCGCGCACAATATCCACAGGAGTAGGGCGGGGGAGAAGTATGTGAGGAAGTCTGTGCGGCTGACGGGCTTGTCGGCGCGGACGGCGATGCCACTTCTTTTCACTAATGGCACTTTTTCGCCATTCTGCACAATCATTGTTTCCTCGACAGTGTTGTACACATAGTCGGGCAGGAACATTGCAGTCCTTGCGGTTGCCTTTTTGTCCACTGGCAGACCCATGAGGAGCGTGATTCCAAACCTGAACCACGGCATTTCGTCTATTCTCTCGTCGATTGCGTCGCGGAGAGTGAAACTGTAGGTTGTGTCGGGGTAGATGATGTTTTCACCGCAGGCGTTTGTGAGCACGTCGCGGATTCGTGTGGCGCAGTTGTCCTCGAGGAAGTTGTACTTGTAATTCCTGTTTTCCGGCAGAGCGTTCCATTCGAGGAAGTCATACACAGCCAGAGCCTGGTCGGGGGTGAGATTGAGCATCTGTTCCCTCACAAGCCTGCCTTCCATTACATATTCGGTGCAAAACAGTTTGTAGTTGTAGCCCGAAACGGCGTAGTCCAAGAATCCGCGCACGAATTTCAGCACGAAAAACGGCTGGTTGTAGTTGAAAGTGCCGTAGTTATACACCTTGTCAATCCTTCGCGACTGGGACTGAACCCTGAACGCACTATGCCCGAAAGCGGCATAAATCTCCTTGCCGTGAGCACATGTCAAAATACTGATTTGCAGGTCGTTGCCTGAGTGTTGCGCCGCTGCTGCGATACACTGCAGGAGTAGCGCGGCTATGAGTAAAAATTTTTTCATCGTTATGTTTTGTTTCAGGGTGTAAAACTAATTTTTATTTTTCACAATCGTGTCATTTTTTGTAATTTTTTTTCGTAATTTTGCGTTTTCAAAATGATAAGCATTACCAAAGCCATGTTCAGACTTGCTATCATACTGATTATGACGTGTATAGCCGGAATGACCGCTGCCCAGGAATACAATTTTGCGCAGTATTACTTGGACAAACTCGGCATTTCGCCAGCGTTTGTGTCGGTTGGTGACTATAATGAAGTTGGTTTTGCGATGCGCAGTCAGTGGCCCGGCGTTGATGGCGGCTTTAAGATTTACATGGCTGAATACCAGCAGAAACTGCCGACGTATTCGAGCGGCATTGGTATGAGGGTCTATGGCGACATTGGCGACAAGAGCGCGTTTTCAACGACGTGCGCCGACCTGCTGTATGGATATGATTTTGGCATAACAGACAACCTGAAATGCAGCTTCGGCCTGTCGGCGGGCTTTGTCGGTCGTTCCATCAGGCAGGAAAACATGGTCTATTACTCGATGATAGACCCGTTGGACGGCAGTGTGGGCAGTTTGAATGAAAAACTGACAAGCGTGGTCGAATACCGTGGAATGACATTTGGAGTCGGCACCGCAATCTACACAAAGGAGACCATGGTGGCGATCGGTCTGCACCGCCTTGCAAATCTCGTGTTGACTGGTGCGTCGAACTATTCGCCGTCCGTGTTGTCCGTCATGGCAAACCACAAGTTCAAGATTGGCGGCACGGAGCACAAGTTAGAGCAGTTCATCGTCCCGACCTTGTGCTACTCACATTCGCGGTATGCCGACATGATAATGCCTGGCGTTTATTATTCGGGCTACAGGCTACTGCTGTCGATGGCGTTCAGAATGGAGAAAGCCGACAAGATGGCGACTTCGGTAGTCTTGGGGGCGGGTTTCGACTTTGGAAAAGTTGAACTCAGCATCGGTCACGAGATGGAGACGTCGGCGGTTTTGAGGCAGACTTGCGGCTCGTATGAGGTGGGCTGCAAGTATAAATTTGAAAAAACAGAAAAAAATCGTAGTGGCAAAACAATATTATGCCCTGCTTTTTAGTTATAAATAGTAAAAAATTGTTTAAAAACTCAACCCAATATGAAAGCGCGATTGAAAATAATAATGCTTGCATGCTTGGTATCAGGGAGTTCGTTGATGATGACATCCTGCGGACCCAAGATCCATCAGCGCAGCGGCTCGTCCGGAAAGACAGGATGGGCATACAATGACCCGAAATGGGGCGGATTTGAGGTGGCCGAATACGTAGAACAGGAAGCCGGCCCCGGTCTGGTGCTCATCGAAGGCGGTACGTTCACCATGGGCAGCGTGGAGCAGGACGTCATGTATGACTGGAACTCCATGCGCAAACGTGTAACAGTGTCGTCGTTCTATATGGACGAGACCGAAATTTCAAATGTGGACTATCGTGAATACCTCAACTGGATATACAAGGTATTTTACGACGAGTATCCCGAACTTTATCTCAAGGCTCTGCCCGACACCCTCTGCTGGCGTAGGAGACTGGCGTTCAATGAACCATACGTCCAGTTCTACTTCCGCCACCCCGCTTACAACGACTATCCCGCTGTGGGTGTAAGTTGGGACCAGGCAAACGAATATTGCCTCTGGCGTACCGACCGTGTAAACGAGAAATCTCTCATCGACTACGGCATCTTGGAGTATGACCCCGAGCAGAAAGGCTCTAACAACTTCAACACCGAGGCTTACATCGCCGGCAAGTACATTGGTACTGTAAGGCGTAACATCCCGTCCCCGAGTTCACCCGACGGCGAGCGTCCCGCAAAGATGGAGGATGGTATCATGCTCCCGTCCTACCGTCTCCCAACCGAAGCTGAATGGGAATATGCAGCACTCGCCCTCATCGGCAACGCTACAACTTCCCCCGAGCGTATCGTGAACCAAAGGCTCTATCCCTGGAACGGCCACTACGTTCGTAATGAGGAAAAAGCCAACCGTGGTCTCTTCCGTGCAAACGTTCAGCGTGGTCGAGGCGACCTCATGGGTGTGGCAGGTTACTTGAACGATAACGCCGCACCGACTGCACCGGTTGACAGCTACTGGCCTAACGACTACGGCCTCTACTGTATGGCTGGTAACGTTAACGAATGGGTTCTCGACGTTTACCGTAACTTCACGAACCAGGATGTTGAGGAGTTCAACCCCTTCCGTGGTAACGTGTTCCAGGTTCTCGACATGGATGCTAACAACGAGTACATCCTCGACGACACCACCGGCCGCCTCAAATACCGCAACATGACGGACGAGGAAAGTGCTGACCGTGTGAACTATCAGACCGCCGACAACATCAACTATAAGGACGGTGACCTGAAGTCCACAATCGACAAGGCTGTATGGTCGTCCCAGGAAGAGGAAACCGGCGAGGACATCGGTTCCGAGCGTATGTACCACAACAAAGGCACTGAGGACAATCCTATGTCGTCTCTCGTAAACGACCGTGTAAGGGTTTACAAAGGCGGCGGCTGGAGAGACCGTATCTACTGGATGGTTCCTGGCACAAGGAGGTTCTTGCAGCAAGACCGCTGCGCCGACGACCTCGGCTTCCGTTGCGCTATGATTCGCGTGGGCAGCCCGAGCGGTGTGTCTGGAAAGAAGAAATAGTAGTATAGACGAAAGTGTAAAAATTAAAGTATAGAGATTAAGTATAGAGACGAAAGTTTTCTGGTTAAAATAAAAAAATCCGCCGTATGGCGGATTTTTTTATATATATTAGCGATATATTCTGTTAAAAAATTTGTAACTTTGCCGGCAGTTTTGAAAAGCAAACGACATAAAAATTGGATATAGCAATACTATACAGAGGCATTATAATTGGCTTTTTGGCGGCCTGTCCTATTGGGGCGGTTGCCATTTTGTGTGTCCAAAAAACTATACAGAAAGGCTTTTGGCAGGGATTTTTCATGGGAGTTGGCTCGGCTTTGGGCGACTTCTTCTATGCGTTGGTAACTGGCTTCAGTCTGTCTTTCATTTCCGATTTTTTTGTCAACCATCGAGTGATCATAGGCATCATCGGCGGTATATTGATGTTGGGGCTTGGTTTCAACATTTTCATGAAAAACCCGGTCAAGCAGTGGAAGGAGAACAAAAAGATGAACAATTCATTCTCCAAACTCAAATTTTTGGGTGATTTCGCTGCAAGTTTCGGCCTCACAATCTCAAATCCTCTCACGATACTTTCCTTTGGCGTTTTGTTCACTGCGTCGGGCGCAATCAGCACTGAGACGCCGCCGCTCGAGACATCGTTCCTTTTGCTTGGTGTGATAATCGGAGCGGTTATTTGGTGGGCGTTTTTGGCGTTTGTAGTTAGCATTTTCCGCAATCATATCGGACCGCGCCATATCATGTGGATAAACAAGATTACGGGCGTTTGCGTCATGCTTTTTGGATTGTCAGTTGTCATCATGGTTATTTTCTTCAATGACAAACTCGGTTAAAATTCATCTTCTGTTTTTGGGTTTGCTGCTGGTTTTTCTGGTTTCATGCGGCGGCGAAAATGACCCTTCCCCCACTATTATATATACAGCCCGCGACGGCAAGGAACTCAAAATGGACGTTTTCTATGGCGACGATTCATGCAAAGTCGATTTTTTCGACGTCGATATTGCTCTCCGTCCTGCAATTTTATATTTTCATGGCGGCAGTTGGATAAGCGGCACACGTGAAAAAATCCATCAGCGTTACCGTGAACACGTTTTGAGGAGGTTGATGGAGCGCGGAATGGTTGTCATGTCGGTGGATTATAGGCTTGTAGGGCTTGGGCGTGGACATTTGGAGGAGGCTGTGAATGATTGTCGTGATGCTCTGTCATTTGTGGTTGAAAATGCTGAAAAACTTGGTGTAGATACTGCGCGGATAGGGTTGTGGGGCTCGTCGGCGGGTGCTCATTTGGCGATGATGACAGTTTTTGCGGATTCGACGGCGGCGCGGCGCGTGAAGTTTGTGGTTGATGACTTTGGACCTGTGGACATACATGAGATGTTTGAGGTTGTGCCTCAGTGGGGCAGGGAGTTTGTTTCAGATATGATTTTTGACATGGAGGGCAAGGATTTGGCAAAATTCGATTCGCTCACCTCGGTCTATTCTCCGATAAATTATGACACAAATCTGCCCGTCCTGATATTCCACGGCGAAGATGATGATGTCGTGGACATTTCACAATCCCGTATGCTGCATGAAAAATTACGCGACAAAAGCCATTTCATCACATTCTCCGGCAATGGACATGGTCTGAAAAAATTGGATTCATTGCAGTTAAGGGAGTATATTGATAATTTTGAGAATTTCCTTGATTCGATATTGTAATTCAACTTTCAGTTTTCCTCTTTAATCTTTCCTCTTTCCTCTAATGTACGGACATAAAAAATGGAGCAAGCTCCTTGAGACGCACCGCTACAACCGCTTATCCTTGCTTACTTCCGCACCTGGGGAGGTTCGCAGGAGCTGGTCGTTCAAGACTTACTCCGACTGCAAAGGTAGATACTTTTTTTTATATACCAAACTTTTTTGCATTTTTTTTATAAAAAAAAATTTTTTCATTTTTATTTGTTTGTAATACAGACGATTGCAATAAAAATTGTAAAATTATATCTGAAGATATAAATTATTTTTTTATCTTTGTATGGTAAAATAAGCAAGATTGACATCAAATGATAAGTGATAACAGTCACCTCTATTGGTCGAAGTCTCTATATTGGGGGCTTGAGATAGGTGCTGACATAGTGTTGTATTGCGTGGTTGCGCAGTGGTTGTGGGACAGGCCTTTTGACTTGTCGGGTTTTGTTCCATACCTGATAATCTCCATCTGCATCTGTATGTGCCACAGGGAGATGGTCTTCATAGACCCAAAAATCGCATTCTCGGAGCTTCTGCTTGCGGGATTGTGTGCGGGTACGTCGGGATCGCTCATTGTGGACCTGTATGCGGCGATATACGTGAAGATGTATGATCCGGCGTATATGGAGGAGATGATAAAACAGACGGCGTCGTTAGCCGGACAGTTTGGATATACGGATGGCGACATCATTGAGGAGACGCGGAAGATATTCGTGCCTGTCCTGATGTTCACCACAACTATGGTTTACGCTTTTGTGTCGCTGATAATGTCGGCTTTTGGAGCGTTTTTAGTCAACCTCCGCAGGAAGCGTAACAATGACAAGCAAAACAATAATGGAAAAAATTAGGAAAAATGGATATATCTGTAATCGTACCGGTATATAATGAGGACGAGTCCATCGGCGAGCTCCGCGAATGGATTGCAAAGGTGATGCAGGACAACAAATTCAGCTATGAGATTATCATGATTGACGACGGCAGCACCGACGATTCGTGGAAGAAGATTGAGCAGATGGGCGTTGATGATTCGCGGGTGAAAGGCATCAAATTCCGTCGCAACTATGGCAAGTCTGCGGCGTTAAACGAGGGTTTTCGCGCTGCGCAGGGCGACGTTGTGATAACCATGGACGCCGATCTTCAGGATTCTCCAGACGAAATCCCCGAACTCTACCGTATGATAAAAGAGGAAAAATATGACCTCGTGTCAGGATGGAAGAAAAAACGCTATGATCCGATGTCGAAGACCATTCCGACAAAGTTGTTCAACGCCGTAACTCGGTGGTTTTCAGGCATAAAACTCCATGACTTCAACTGCGGTTTGAAGGCTTATAGAAATACTGTCGTCAAGAGCGTCGAGGTCTATGGCGATATGCACCGCTATATCCCTGTCCTCGCTAAACAAGCCGGCTTCAAAAAGATAGGGGAGAAGGTCGTGCAGCACAGGGCGCGGAAATATGGCGTTACAAAGTTTGGCATGGAGCGTTTTGTGAATGGATTTCTCGACTTGCTGACAGTGAACATCGTGCTGAAATTTGGCAAAAGTCCGATGCACATTTTTGGTTTGATAGGCACGTTGAGCTTCCTGATTGGTTTTGGAATACTGGCGTATTTGAGCATTGCAAAGATATTCTGGCATCAGTACCAGATGACCGACAGGCCGCTGTTCTATTTCGGTCTGCTGACCATAATATTCGGCTCTCAACTGTTCCTGACGGGCTTTGTGAGCGAACTTGTGGCGCGGTCGTCGTCTGACAGGAATACTTATATAATTGAAAAAAAGTCGCAGCTGGAATGATTAAGGCATAGACGGTCGGCTGTTTGGTACTTTTTTTGCAGACAACACGAGTAATAATCATAAAATTCTATCATAATATGGCAGCGTTTAATGACGAAAAATCACAGAAATCCATCAAGGAAATCATCCTTGTGTTTTCTGACATAGACGTGAAAATCACCGCGTTGACGGAGTGTTCGGCGGAGGACTTCCTCTCATTGAACAACTACCTGAAGAAGTTCTATCAGGACGCTAAGGTAATCTCCGGACAGACCGAACAGATATATGACATCATCGCCGGAAACCAGCATGACAAGTTTTTCGAGGAGCTGCTTAATGTGCAATACTCCTTGAACAGCCGCATCAATATGTTCAAAAACAAGATTCTCAAGAGCATACGCGGCTTGGAGAAGATGTTGACGTCGTTGAACTTGGTGTTTGTGCCGCTGAAAAACTTCAACCTCAACATCCTCACGCTCAACTTCTTGCTTGTGAACCTCAAACTCAACGTTGCATATTCAAGCGACCCGAAATTGAGCGCGGTTGCGGAGTATATCGACTGGATTACCTCCGAAATCAGCAAACTCAAGATGATTTTGCCGAAGATTTCCGAGTCGCTGTTGATGGTCAAGAACGTGACGCGCCTTTCGTCCGGCAAACTCATCGAAATCCGCAAGAAAAACATCCTCGACATCGACCGCGTGACGGGTCAAATCAATGATTCTGTCCTGTTGCTCAAAGAGAAGCAGACCGAGGCGGCGCGTAAGATGCCCGAACTCACAAAACGTACTCAGAGCTATTTCGACAGCGTAAACAAGATTATCATGAACCTCCAGTACCATGACATCATCCGTCAGAAGATGGAGCATGTGCAGGAGACTCATAAGAATATCATCAAGGAACTTTCCGCCCTCGACCTCAAGACCGACGAGACCGGCAAGATTGACCTCAGCGAGCAGGCGCAGCAGTTCCTCCAAATCCGCGACATTGCGGGCGTTCAGGTTGCACAACTCATCAACACGAACAAGGAGTATCAGAAGGCTTTTGCGGTCATCATGCGCAAGTTCTGGGACATCAGCGAGGACATGAGCGTCATTTCACAGCTCAGCAACGAGTTTGTGGGCGACAACGACCTGACAGACAGCTACTACAAGGACGTGCAGGATCGTCTGCGCGGCACGACAACAGTCCTGAAACGCTTGATCAGTGCAAATGAGGATTTCGGCAACGAGATTGACATCATTTCTGGCACTATCGAGGAAAAACAGGAGCGCGTGAGTGAAATAAAAGCACTCTATGACGGCATTAATGAACGTGTGGAGACCATTCTCAACAACATCTCCGAGAGTTCCTCAGGCGAAAGCCTCACACGCATCACCGGCGAGGTCACACAACTCGTGGACACCATTTCCGAAAACCTCAATGATGTTGTGTTGTTCTTCAGCCAGGCGCAGAATATTAGCAAGAAACTCCAGGAAATCAACCATGAGGATTCTGAAAACGAGATTTCCGCAAACCTTCGCAGCATCTCGAGCAAGATTTCGTCTTTGTTGCTTTCCATCGAGGACCACAACCAGAAGATTGAGCAGATTCTCACTAACAATTCCAAGTTGAGCCTCAATCTCAGTAGTGAAATCAAGTCGTCTGTGGAGCAGGTGAAGTATTATGACTTTTTCGAGAAAATCATGCTCGAAATCGTCACGGAACTTAACAACATCTACTCCAAACTTGACAACAACACCATCAATGTCCTCCGCAACAACAAGACTGAAAACCTCAAGAGCCTTGAGGAACGTTACACTATGGAGAGCGAGCGCATCATTCATCAGCAGGCAATCGGCGAGGATGTGGAACTCGACGATGATAATGATAGTGATGATGACAATGATGTGGAGTTCTTTTAGTAGATTTAGATGTTAGTAATTTTTGAATAGAGATTTAGGTTTAATGAAAAAAAGGAGGAACTTGATGTTCCTCCTTTTTGTTTGGTGTTATGGAAAAATAAAAAATTGGATTTGGTTTCTTTTTAGTGGGCGATGCCGTGGGCGTTGAAGACGGGGTTTGCGTATATCTGCATTAGCATTTTGCGCTGTAAGGGGATGTCGCCTTCAAATTTCTGGCATTGCTGGTCGAAGTATTCAATGGCTTCGTCGTGTTCGGCGTCTGTGTAGTGCTCGGCGAACTGTTCCGAGTCGGTCAGAATGTCGGCGCAGACGTAGTTTATAGGATAGAGCGTGTAGCCTTTGTAGATTTCCTTGTCGATGAGTTTTGCAATTTCTTCATACTGGAGGTTCTTGTTCGGGGCTTTGGGCATCTGTGCGAGTTGGTCGTTGATGGGTTTTCCGAGGTTCACTGTCACGCGGCCTTTTTTCCATGTCAAACCCTCGCGCATACCTGTCACGTCGTCCACCTTGTTTTTCTTGAAGGAGGTGTCTATCAGTTTGTTATATTGTTCCTTAACCTTGTGGACGTCCACAGGGTCGTATTCGTAGGAGATGGTCATCGGGACGATGTTAAGGTCGATGAGGCTCTTCACGACGTCGCCTTGCGCCGCCATATTGAACATTTTCAGGACGCTGCCCTGTGTCTTGTCGTCGCCGTTTTTGGTTCTGCCTTCGCGTTGCGCAATCCAGATGGAGGTCTTGCGGTCGATGATTGTCTGTCGGATGTAGCGCGACTGTATCATCGAACTTACCATCAACTCCTTTACGGAGAGGTTGCGTTTGACGACAAAAGTCCTGTTCAGTTTTACTAAGTCTGTGATCCATGGGAAGATAAGCAGGTTTGATCCGATTGCGATTTCGGAAGTCTCCCTGCCTATGAGGGCGAGGTATGTGTTCAGTATTGCGGAGTCGAGTATGATGTCCCTGTGGTTTGATACGATGAGGTATCCTTTGCCTTCGGGGATGTTTTCGATGCCTTTGAAAATCACTCCTTTAGTGGTCATCTTCTCGATGCCCGTTACAAGCACGGCGATGAACTCCCTCTGGAAGTCCCTGACGGTCTTGATACTACGGAGTTTCTGCTCGGTTTCAGCCACCGGGACGTTTGGGAAGAAGTATTTCACTGTCTTCCTGAATCCTGGCTCTGCGAGTAGTCTTTCGATAGCCGCCGGCACTTCGCTGTCGTTGTATGGCCTTATGTCCTCAAATTCGGTGTCGATTGTATCCATATTTGTTTCCGTAATTTTGAGTTGCATTGCGCAATTTTTTTCAACCTTGCCGCAAAATTAAACAACCTTTGGGATATGGCAACAATTTTTAGTATAAAAATCTTTAAAATTTTTTTGCTATCTGATTTTGTCAATCAAAAGCTTTATTTCAAACCCTACCGGCGCTCCGTTATGAAGTATGTTGTACACGGCGTTGCAAATCGGGAGTTCGATGTTGTATTTTTCATTGATTTGGTGTATGCATTTGCTGCCATAGAAGCCTTCTGCCACCATTTTCATTTCGAGCAATGCGCTTTGGAGCGAATAACCTTGTCCGAGCATCACGCCAAGTGTGCGGTTGCGGCTGAATTTGGAGTATGCAGTAACCAGAAGGTCGCCGAGGTATGCCGACGATTTGATGTCGCGGGTGATGGGGTGCACGGTATCGACGAAGCGTTTCATCTCGCGTATTGCGTTCGACATGAGCACGGCGAGGAAGTTGTCGCCATAACCCAAGCCCGAACAGATACCGGCGGCGATTGCGAAGACGTTTTTCAGGACTGCGGCGTATTCAGTGCCGTAGATGTCGTCCGTTATGGAGGTCTTCAGGTACTTACATTCGAGGCAGTTTGCGATTTCTTCGGCTGTGCTGAGGTTTTTGGAGGCGATGGTGAGGTATGAAAGCCTCTGAAGCGCCACTTCCTCGGCATGGCACGGACCGGCGAGTACGCAGAAGTTCTTTTCCAAATCGACGTTGTAGTTGTCGTGGAAGAAGTCCGCCATGATTGTGTTTTTGTCGGGTATCATGCCTTTTATTGCAGACACCACGACGTGGTTTTCCAATGTTCCGTCATACTGGCTCATCGTGCTTTCGATGAACGCCGACGGCACTGCGAAAATCAGTGTGTCCGATTTCTTTATGACATCGTTCAAGTCGTTGTAGAACTCAATCTTGTCAGTGTCAAGAATCAGAGAATTGAGGTATTTAGGGTTCTGGCCGTGTTTGATGGCATAGTCGATGTGCTCCTTCTTGCGGAGGTACCAGTTGACTTTGTTGCCTTCTTTGACGTTGTTGGTCAGGAGGCTTATTATCGCCGTTGCCCAACTTCCGCCGCCTATCACGGCTATTCTATGCTGTCCAAACATTGTGTAAAATCTTGTTTATATACTTTTGCGCAAAGTTAATAAACTTTTCTATTATGGACAAAATTTATTTTTTTTCTGATAATAATGCCACTTTTTCCGCCACTTGTTGCAATAGCCATTTGGGCGTTGAGGTCGCGCCGGTGAGTCCTATGATGTCTGCGCCGATGAGTATTTGCTCGTTGAGGTCGTTGACGCTTGTAATATAATGTGTGCGCGGATTGGCGGCGCGGCAGGTGTGGTAGAGGTATTTGCCGTTGCTGCTATTGGCGCCCGCCACAAATAATATTGTGTCGTGGCTCGTGG
>JAGCRY010000127.1 GCA_017964465.1 Bacteroidales bacterium
CGGCACACTCTACGACCGTTACATCGAAATCGAAGACGTTCTCTTCGAGTACGGCAAGGCTGACGCTCTCCGCAGCAACCCCAAACTCGACGAACTTGCTGATTACCTCAAGGAATTCCCGAAAGCTAAGGTTATGGTCAAAGGTTACGCCGACTCCAAGAGCTCCGCTCCCGCAGTCAACGCAAAACTTGGTCTCCGTCGTGCTAACCAAGGCAAGCAGTACCTCTTGAACAAGGGTGTTAAGTCTTCGCAGATTGTTGTTAAGTCATTCGGCGAGGAAAACCCGGTTGCGCTCAACATCCTCAACGGACAGTACAGCGACGAATGTGCAAGGTACAACCGTCGTCTCGAGTTCAAGGTGATCGAGCAGGGCGAAACAACGATGCTCATCCGTGGCATCCGCAACATCCCCTCTCACCTCAAGAGCCCCGACTACAAGCGTGACTACAACAAGGCAAGCGGCTGGCCTGAGACTACAAAGTAACATAAACCAGCACTTGTATTCATAGAACAACTGCACTATTTTTGATAAATGTACCGGAGATTTGCCGAAGTTATAGTACCAGTATCGCTACCGTTACTCTACACTTACGAAATCCCCGGTATATTTTTGTCCAAATGTGTGGAAGGCGCAAGAGTAGCCGTCCCTTTCGGAAAGTCCAAAATCTACTCCGCAATAGTGAGACGTATCACTGAAACCTGCCCACAGGACTGCGAAATAAAAGAAATATTAGAAGTATTGGACACCGTTCCAATCGTAAATGCAATTCAATTCCAGTTCTGGGATTGGATTGCATCTTATTATATGTGCTCATTAGGGGAAGTATGCAGGGCGGCGCTCCCGTCCTCCCTCAAACTCGAAAGCGCAACAGTCCTATACCGCACAGCAAAACCAACCGACTTCAACGAACTCAAACCAAAAGAGGCGATGCTACTCGCCGCATTCGACAACGGCAAGATAAACGAACTCGAACTCTCAAAAGCCACAAAATACACAGGGCTCAAAAACAACATCTCAATCATCAAAAACCTAATCGGCATGGGCTACCTTGTGGCAGACAAGGTAATCGAAGACAAATACAAGCCAAAAACCGCAAAATTCATAGCTCTCGCCGACTCAATCCAGGACGAGAGCCAACTGAGAGACACCCTCAACGCACTCGCCCAAAAATCCCCAAAACAATTTGAAACAATGATGACATTCGTCAAGATGGCACACGACACCATCACAGACGGCATCATCTCGACCCGCAACGAGATTGAACGCAAGGCATTGCTCCAAAACCCACGGGTGACTCAATCGGCACTCCTCGCGCTCATATCAAAATCGCTCCTCACTGAAACTCAACGCGAAGTGAGCCGCATCGCCGCATACGACGGCGAAATCGAACTCAGCCACGACCTGACAGAACATCAAAAAGTGGCATACGACGAAATCCTCAAACAGTTTGAAACAAAAAATACAGTCCTGCTCCACGGCGTAACAGGCAGCGGCAAGACTGAAATCTACATAAAACTCATTGAAGAGTGCATAAACCAAGGCAAGCAAGTCCTCTACCTGCTGCCCGAAATCATTCTCTCATCCCAAATAATCCGCCGTCTCCAAAAGGTTTTCGGGGATGAAGTGGGAATCTACCACAGCAAAATTTCTGACGCCGAACGCGCCGAAATGTGGCACAGACTATGCTCCCCCGACACAAACAGCTACAAACTAATCGTCGGCGTGAGGTCGTCCATATTCCTGCCATTCAGCAACATAGGGCTAATAATTGTGGACGAGGAGCACGACGCTTCATATAAACAACAAGATCCCGCCCCGCGCTACAACGCAAGGGACTGCGCCATCGTCCTCGCCACAATGCACAACGCAAAAACGCTACTCGGCTCGGCGACACCTTCCATCGACTCCTACTTCAACGCCAAAACCGCGAAATATGGACTCGTGGAACTCCTCAAACGCTATTCGACAGCAAGCCTGCCCGAAATAACCGTCATCGACACCCTCGAAGCCGCCCGCACAAGCAGCATGCAGTCCATATTCGCCACGTCCCTCATCAGCGAAATCTCAAACACAATCAAGCATGGGCAACAGGCAATGATTTTCAGGAACAGGCGCGGTTTCTCGCCATACGTTGAATGTCAGGCGTGCGGCTGGGTGCCAACGTGCGAAAACTGCGACGTGAGCCTAACATACCACAAGCACGAAAACAGGCTCGTATGCCACCATTGCGGATTCGTGATGGACATGCCATGCCAATGCAAGGCGTGTGGAGACAAAACGCTCACCGCCAAAGGCTACGGAACGGAAAAAATCGAGGACGAAATTAAAATCTTCTTCCCCGACGCAAGAATTTCACGCCTTGACGCCGACGTGACGACATCAAGACAACGATACGAACAGATAATCTACGAATTTGAAAACGGCATGACAGACATCATCGCCGGAACTCAGATGATTTCAAAAGGCTTCGACTTCCGAAACCTCCACCTCGCCGGCGTCCTCGGCACAGACATGATGCTCAACTTCCCCGACTTCAGGGCGGAAGAACGCGCATACCAGCTCCTGACCCAAGTAAGCGGCAGGGCGGGACGCTCTTCAATACGAGGCAAAGTCATGATTCAGACTTCACAGCCGAAAAACCCCGTCATAAACGACGTGATAAACGGCGACTACCATAAATTCTATGAACGCACAATAGCCGAGCGCAGCCAATACGCATACCCGCCGTTCACACGACTGATACGCATCCAACTCAAACACAAAGAAAACCACTTCCTCGACGACTGCGCCGAAAAACTGGCGAAGATGTTAAGGCAAGTGTTCGGCGCAGGCGTGATGGGTCCAGAATACCCAGTGCTGCCACGAATACAAAACATGTACATAAAAGAAATATTACTAAAAATTAGCAAAAATCATTATGGAATCCAAGCAAAAAGTAGTATCTTAGCGGCAATTGGAAACCTGCGTGCAGGCATCGCCAAAGGCGGTTTGATGATAAATATCAACGTGGATCCCCAATGAAAAACGATGACAGAAACACAAAAGGACTAAACAATAAGTTAAAAAACGTAGAAAACAAAAACAATAAAAAACATCATACAAAATGAGATTATCTTCACGAATTGGTCGTGTGTCGGAGTCACAGACTCTCGCCATGAGCCAAAAGAGCAGGGAACTAAAAGAAACCGGCGTGGATGTCGTTGACCTCACAGTCGGACAGCCGGACTTCTTCACGCCGGACAACGTCAAAGCGGCGGCAAAGAAAGCTATCGACGACAACTACTCATTCTACAGCCCCGTACCGGGCTACAAAGACTTAATCAAAGCCGTGCAGAAGAAGTTCAAGGACGAGAACGGTCTCGACTTCGCTGAAAACCAAATCGTTGTGTCAACCGGCGCAAAACAATGCCTGGCTAACACTATGCAAGTCCTGTTCCAGGAAGGCGACGAGGTGATAATCCCAACGCCCTACTGGGTGTCGTACCTCGACCTCGCACGTCTATGCAACGCCACTCCCGTAATCATCAACGGCGACCCTGAAAACTACTACAAAATCTCGCCAGAGCAGCTCGAAAAAGCGATTACGCCCAAGACCCACGGCTTCATCCTCAACGCGCCGTCTAATCCCTCCGGCTCAATCTACACCAAGGAGGAACTCAAAGCGCTTGCGGACGTCCTCGCAAAATACCCGGAAATCGCAATCATATCCGACGAAATCTACGAACACCTCACATACGACGGCGAGCATGCATCAATTGCAGCGTTTGAGAACGTGAAAAACCAGACAATCGTCCTCAACGGCGTTTCAAAAGCATACGCAATGACTGGATGGCGCATCGGCTACATGGGCGCACCCGTGGAAGTCGCAAAAGCAGTCCGCAAACTCCAGAGCCAGACAACATCCGGCACATGCTCAATCGCTCAAAGGGCGGCTCTCGAAGCACTCACCGGCGACCAGTCAATAATCGCCAAGAACAACGAAGTGCTCATCAAACGCCGCGACCTCATGGTCAAGAGCCTCAAAGCAATACCAGGCGTGAAATTCAACGTCCCGCCAGCAACATTCTACTGCTTCCCGGACTTCAGCGCATACATCGGAAAGAGCTTCAATGGCAAGAAACTCGCTAACTCATTCGATTTCTGCGACTATCTCCTCAACGAGGCTCACGTGGCATGCGTGGCAGGCGGAGCATTTGGCGTTGACGAGTGCATCAGGATGTCATACGTTGTAGGCCTCGACCGCATAGAAGAAGCCTTCAAACGCATCAACAAGGCACTTGAAAACCTGAAATAAAAACGCAGCCCCCACCCTAATATGGGTAAAATAAAAAAGGCGACGGCAATTTTCCATAAAAAATGCCTCGCCTTTTTTTGATATATGGAAAAAAAACACTAAATTTGTAGTATTATTTGTTACACAACAAACTTACGGTGATGCTACAAAACATTTGGAAAAACATAAAAAAAAGAATCGCGTACATCAAACGTGTAAAGCATTCCCTAATGAACAATTTTAAAAAGAAAAAGAAAAAGCCAATGCGAAAAAAACAAGCCGACAAACCCTCCAAATTCCCAATGGTGATGATTGTCGTATTTGGGCTTGGTGCGCTCTTTCTGTTTTTGAAATACTGCAGCGTAACCATCACCATGCCCACAAAACCGCAGGACATGGGCTATGACGCCGCTATCGCTAACTACAGCCACGACATAAAGATTTTAGCACAACAATTCGACCTCTCGCCAGAATACCTCATGGCTGTCATAATGCTCGAATGTTCGGGACGGAAAGAAGTCCCTCCACGGTTTGAACAAGGCGTCTATGAAAAACTCGTGGAAGTCAAAGAATTAAAAAGGTCATCATTAGAATCAATCACCTACAAAGACCTCTCAGACGCATCCGACGATGCACTGAAAAACCTCGCATCATCATGGGGTCCATTCCAACTCATGGGCTACAAATGCCTACACCTCGGCATCAGAATTAAAGATTTGCGCGGCAACAACTCCCTATATTTCGGCGTAAAATGGATAAACGACACATACGGCGACTACGTGCGCAAAGGCAGATATGCCGACGCCTTCCATATCCACAACACCGGCCGCCCCGTCCCCAAAAGCGGCAAATATTTCACCTACGACCCCAAATACGTGCCCAACGGCATCCAGCACATGAAATACTTCAAAGAGCACATGTAGATTTAACCGTCTTATTCAGACAGTTAATCACCCCCTAAAACCTCATAAATCATGGCATAGAGCGAGCGAAGGTCATCATACTCAAAAACATAGAACATGGGGCGTACGATGTCGATGTCAACATGCAGAGCATTGCCACGTTCTGTGTTCCCGCTATAGATACGCGCCTTGAGGTTGCCGTTTGAAATGGACAGCTCATTGTTTTCTACTGACAAAGATTCATCGGAATAGACCACATACCTATATTTGCGTGGAAAAATAAAATCAACAGGAACTGTGCGCACCAATTCGGGAAATGGATTTGGTCCCATGAGCTGGAGCATGACTTGTTTTGCATCAGAAGAGGGCGTGGAAACTTTAGCGCATAACTCAAAAACTCCATCCTTTATGCTATTGCTAACTGGCTGGACATCAGCATTGTCGAAATAAAAATTGTTGTCAACATACTGTTTCGCAGAATGGCCGTATAGGAAATCCCCACTTTCGGCAGCAAAAACGCCCGTGGATTTTTCATTGAGAACACAGCCGCCATCTTCGACGTATGCAGTGACCTTCCGCTCGCTTTCCAAATCAGTCCGACCGGATATGAAAATATGGCTGTCCAAATCCATCGCCAAATACAAGTTGTTGATATTACAGGTGTTTAGCACATCAAAGCTACGGGTTGGGCTTGTGGCGTCGATGACATAATTATGAAGGACTCCATCCTGCGAAAATGACACAAAAGCGAGTATGTTGTTGAACTGACGTACATTGACATACGCAGAATCCACCATGCCGAAATCCCGCGTGGCAGAATAAACCGGCAGCGAAACAAATCCGGCGCGACGCATAATCGATACCAAAGTTGCATTGATGTCGGCACTGCTGCCACGTCCGTCCCGCAAAACGTCTTCGGGCTTTTTGGATATATAGTTGGCAAAAGTGCTGTCCCACTTGACATGGGAAGCGATGTATCCGTGAATCCGTTTCAAAAATGCGAGCGAATCCACAACATCATCCCTCTCGAAAATATTTGACAACTCCCCATCAAGCGCGAAATATTTCTGAATCGGTTTCCAAAATTCGGGGCTTTGACGCTGACGTTTTGTGAACCGTTTCCAGTTTTCGCTTTCAAACTTAATCAAACCTGTATTAGTACTTCTTCTATATGCATCAATTGGCTTCAAATAACGATTGCCAGGCTCAGCATACAACCAAATCGCCCCCGAGAACCTACGCCACTCATCTATCAGACCCGGCGGCACACTCACCTCGTCAGAAATACGTTTTGGACGAAGATAAAACTGTGCATCATTATAATTCCTTTGCGGCATAAAATTGAAGTTAGTGTCAACCGGCATGGTGTTCATGGCAGTAAAAATATGCTGCTCGGCGTTCAACTTGAAATTAAACATCATATTTGTCGGCGAACCATAAATAGCGCGTGGGCGGGGGTCTTGCATGGGCTTAGCATAAACAGTCATAACAATTACATGATGCTTAATATCCTCATTTATAGGAATTTCATCACCAGTGACAAGATAGTCGTATGTGATGAAATTAGGGAAATCCGTTTTAACCTGAGAAACGCAACACGGATATTCATTATGAAAATCCCATCTGTCAGGCTCTACAAAATTGTATGATGCCACAGTGTACTCAATTTCAACAATATCGCCCTTTTTTATGTGTGGAAAAACAACCTCAACCCGGCTCCTGATGCTGTCCTTGTCGAAGTATTTGATGTTTTTGAACTTGATATTTTTTTTGGAAACCTTTTTATGGTCTTGATATGAATATACAGTCGCCCTGATTTTTTTCACAAACTCAAAGTCAAAACGACCGCTGTATGGAACGACAAACTTGTTGTCTTCAAAAAAATCATCCTCCAATGCTTTGTACCTTACATGATACGTGTTACAAAAACGTAAATTAGTGTTTCCATATAAATAGGATTCGCATAAATCAAAATAGATGTCACGAGTGTTTTGAAGGATGACAGCCTTATATCCACCAAGCAACTCCATAGCCGTAGGCTCAAAGTCTTTTGGAGAAACGTCGCCATAATCCTTAATCACAGTATCATTCTGTGAAAATCCACACAATGCCCATAGCATTGACAGCCATATAAAAATCAATCTTTTCATTTTAATAAGCAATTATCTGCACCGCACGGCACGAACCGACAGACCGCATCGACGGGCGAACACACTGCCAGGAATCACGGAATCGGATTCGAAGCAAAGACAGCGCGCAAAGCTCGGTTTGTCCGTAGCGAGCGAGGACGACCAGTAGTAACCGAAGACACCCGCATCGCTTAGGTCAGTATTGATGATGTTATCGGCGGCGGGAAGAAAAATTGAGTTGCCGTTCTTGCCCTTTACTTCGTAACCAGACTTGCCATTTCGTGTTGTCCAAGTCCACGTGCAATTATCTTTCAACTCCTGGAATTGTTGTCGCGTGGGCATACACCAGTCGCTGCCCCAATTGGCTGTGGCGGCATCGTCGGAGCTTTCGAGGGTGGTGAGACGGTCAGTATAGCCTCTGTTGCCGAAGTCAGATTTACTGCAATATTTGGTGAATCTGTCATTATGGTTGCCTTTGACATACTTGTAATTTAACCACTCGTAATTTGATTTTGTGGTGGTCTCGCCCCAGGCGAAGTAGTCGCCGTAGTCTTCGGGAGATGCTGCACCAACATTGCGGTCTGCCCATAATGTGCCAGAGGGGAGATCAAGATCGACAAACGTCTGAGCGTTTGCGATTCCTTCAATCAACACCAATAACATCAGAAGGACGAGAATAGATGAAGATTTCGTTTTCATAATTGCGTTAATTAAAATTCCAACTCATACCACTTGGCAAATATAACAAATTATTTTAGACAAACAAAAAAACCGACCGTCTTTTTCAGACAGTCGGTCTCATTCGAAAAAATTGGCGATTACCTACTCTCCCACATTGTATCGCAGTACCATCGGCGCAAGCGGGCTTAACTTCTCTGTTCGGGATGGGAAGAGGTGGAACCCCGCCGCTATCGTCACCTAAATATCTTTTTTAATGGACAATTGACAATGGACAATTGACAATTGAACCTCATGTAATATCTTAAAAAAATCTTTGACAGACTGGACAAGGCGCAAACAACTTGTTTTATCGATGGAACTTTCAATTTGTAATTGTCAATTGTCAACTGTCAATTATAAACTGCCAGTTCCCAAAGAAAGCTTTCGGGCAATTAGTACCGCTCGGCTGAAGACGTCTCCGTCCTTGCACCTGCGGCCTATCGACGCCGTATTCTGCGGCGTCCCTGTAAGGAAGACTCATCTTGGGGCAGGCTTCGC
>JAGCRY010000128.1 GCA_017964465.1 Bacteroidales bacterium
AGGGCGATGGATGACAAAAAAATCGCTGTCGTTTCCATTGGCAAGGACGCCAATAGCACTGAATTTGAGGCTGTTATGGGGCAATATGTGGATTCGTTGACGGTAATGACAATCGCCAAATCTTCCAACGAAGCCGCTTTTAATTCTATTGCCGCAAAACTTGCTGATTATGACGTAGTTGTAATTGCATTTCACGGCGGACACGCTTATCCGACATCGTTTGGCACAACGCCCGCAATGACAAAATTTGTTGACAATTTGGCGGCGACAAAGACTGTGGTTTTTGATGTTTTCAATTCGCCCTTGTGCCTGACCAAGTTTAATAATTTGGACAAAATCGCCGCCATCGTGGTCTCCTACGAAGACGGCAAGACGGCGCGGGAAGTGTCGGCGCGGATGATTATGGGGTCGCTGCCTTTCCTCGGCAGACTTCCCGTCGGCATCAACAAAAATTATAAAGAAGGAACGGGAATTAACACTAATAAAATAACATTGGAATAAAAACAATGCATTAAAATTATGTACGAACAGTTGCTGCAATTGGATGATGTGCGGCTCAATTTTGGGAATAATGGCGGGCTTGTGTTGAGCCTTGTGCAGGCGTTTGTGATGTTTGGCGTGGCGTTGAGTATCAAGCCTTTGCACTTCAAGACCGCGTTTGCGCGTCCGAAGGCTGTGTTGACGGGGTTTGTGTCGCAGGTGGTTTTGCTGCCGGCGGTTACGTTTTTGTGCGTGTATCTGTCGGGGAGTTATCTCACTGCAACAGTGGCACTTGGAGCGATTTTGGTGGCGAGTTGTCCGGGCGGCAATGTTTCCAATTTCATTTCGTCGATTTCGCGTGGCAATATCGAATTGTCGGTGTCGCTTACGGCAATATCCACCGTGACAGCCGTGGTGATTACGCCGCTTAATTTTTCCCTGTGGGGCAATTTGTATGTGGCTCATTCTGATTTGGTTAGAGAGTTGGAAATACCAATTATGCAGGTTTTTTACACGTTTTTTTGCATCATTGGATTGCCGCTGATTTTGGGCATATTGTGTTCGTCGCGACTTCCTAATTTCACCAAAAAAATCGCCAAGCCGATTCAATATCTTTCGATGTTGATTTTTATGGGTATGGTGATTGTTGCATTTGCGGCAAATTTTGATTACTTTTGCCGTTACATTCATTACATCTTGCTGATAGTGCTTGTGCATAATGGAATTGCCTTTGCCACAGGTTATTGCGCGGCTTCGGCTATGGGGCTCAATATGCGCGACCGCCGCACAATCACCATCGAGACCGGCATCCAAAATTCGGGTCTTGCGCTGATGCTGATATTCAGCCCTACGATTTTCCCGCCCGAAATGAAGACCGGCGGAATGGCGTATATGGCGGGTTGGTGGGGCATTTGGCACATCATTTCGGGTATGACGCTCAGTGCGGCGTGGCATATCGGCAGGGGTATGAAATACAGGAAGTTGACAAAAAATAGAGCGGTAAACAATGTCGATAAAATTCAATAATCTTGAAGATCCGAGCATTGTGTATGGCGCGTTGAAACTTTTTCCGCAGTTTGTACACAACCACATCTTCTATCGCAACGTCTATTCGATGGGACTCGAAAACATCCCCGAAGATGGCGCGGTGATTTTTGCGCCCAACCACCAAAACGCCCTTATGGATGCCCTCATCATAATGAGCATCAAGAGTTGGCAGCCGGTTTTTATGGCGCGGGCGGATATATTTGCGGGTCAGTTTGTTAGGCGGCTGTTGTTTTTTATGAAAATCCTGCCGATTTTCCGAATGAGGGACGGCAAGGAGTCGCTCAAACAGAACGACGCGGTTTTTGAGAAGGCTGTCGAGGTGCTGCGCAAACGCCGCTATCTCGTCATCTATCCCGAGGCAAGTCATAAGGGTATCAGGAAGTTGCGCCCCTTGAAGAAGGGCATCACGCGCATCGCTTTTATGGCTGAGGAGGCAAGCAATTATTCTTTGGATGTCAAGATTGTACCCGTGGGCATCAACTATCAAGATTATTATGAATTTCGCACCGATGTGCTCATCAATTTTGGCAAGCCAATCAGCGTGCGCGAGTACCGCGCTCAATATGAGGAAAATCCCCAAAAAGCCCATCACGAACTCGTTCAGCGTGTTACAGACGAATTGAGTTCGCTCATCATCGACATCCGCGATACCGAAAATTATGACAATTTTGAGACAGCCCGCACCATCTACGCGCCCATCATCGTGAGGAAGGAGGGCAAGATTGTCAACAATTTCCAAAACCAATTACTAGCCGGCCGCAAGGTGGTCAAGATTATGGACGATATGAAGGACAACGATCCCGAACAGTTTGGGACTCTCAATTCGTATCTCCGCAAGTATCGCGAGGGTCTCGCCGCCGCCAATTTGCCCGATTGGATTATCAGGAGGCGGTTTAAGTTGACGGGAGTGTTGCTCAGGACGCTGATTTTGACGGTGTTGTCGCCGTTGGCGTTGTTTGGTTTTGTCAACAATTTCATTCCGTATTTTTCGCCGTTTTTGCTCACCAACCGCGTGAAGGACAGGAATTTCCATTCGTCGCTGAGGTTTGCGCTGTATGTTTTCTTGTTCCCGATTTGGTACACGGTGCTTATAGTGTTGTTATGCAAATACTTAGACCCGTGGTGGCTGAGGATTGTCTATATGTTGGCGGTGCCGGCGGCAGGCATTTTTTCGCATCATTTCTACGACTACCTCAAACGTGTCGGCGCAATGTGGCGCTTGTTGTTCAACAAGGGCAGGCACGCATATTTGAAATTGAGCGTGCTAAGGCAGAAGATTGTTGAGATATTTGTGGAGGGGCGAAAGGGTTAGCCTTTGAATATTTTTCCCAATTCGTCTTCTTTACTTTTGAACTTATTGTCAATCAGATAGTTCAATGTTTTTGTCATTACACTAAAATCGGAACTTGCACCCAAATTTTTAAACAGCCGTGTAAAAGTTTTGTCGGTGTTGGATGAAACTTTTTTGGTAAGTTTTTTTAATTGGTTGAGGTCGGATGACAATCCGTATTCCTTTAAATCCAGTCCAATTTCAGCCGCGCTGTCTATTATCAGCATTTCGACGGCGGGACTGATGGTAATCAAATAGTGCGACCTAACTTTGTGCCTGAGCAATTGCAAATGCCCGTGTTCAGCAACTAATTGAAATTCATTGACATATTTGGGCTCCACTTTGTCTCTGTCAATAATGCCGACCGCGAAATTGTCTGAAAACCTTTTGTTGAGCGTCTCGGTAACTTTGGTGCAGCATTTTTGATGGTTGACAGCCGCGTTAACGAGCGTTGAAATCAAGTTGGTATCAACGTAACATTCAGGGATTATGTATAAAAG
>JAGCRY010000129.1 GCA_017964465.1 Bacteroidales bacterium
ATGGGCGACGACTGCAACGTATGGTTCAACGCCGTGATACGCGGCGACGTACACAGCATCCGCATCGGCAACCGCGTCAACATTCAGGACAACGCCTGCCTGCACGCCACTTACAAGACATCGCCGCTCAATATCGGCAACAATGTCTCTATTGCACACAACGCCGTGGTGCACGGCTGCACGATCAAGGACAACGTGCTTATCGGAATGGGCGCGATTGTGATGGACAACGCAATCATCGAAAACAACTGCATCGTGGCGGCGGGCGCAGTAATAACGCAAGGCACAAAGACCGAGCCGGGCGGCGTGTATGCCGGATGCCCCGCAAAACGCATCAAGGACGTGGACGAAAAACTCCAAAACGGCCTCATCAACCGCATCGTGGATAATTACGCGATGTATGCCGACTGGTACAGATAATTTTATGAAAGTCAAATAAAAACAACTGCAATGGGCAAGGCGGAAAAAGAAATCAAGATATTCGACTGGGGAACTATCATCAGGAGTTTCCTCTGGGACTTCATATTGTTGACGGTGCTCATCGTCAACCTCTTGTTCTTGTGCTGGGACTGGATATTCGCGATACCGGCGGTAACAGAATTTTTCAGGAACTCCACGCCAAACTTCTACGATTTTTATTACCCGCTGCACGTCAACATTCAGACTATCGACCTGATTTTCATTGCGATATACGTTCTCGACATCATCGTTGGATGGTGCATTTCGGTTTTCAAGAAGAAAGAACGTATTTTCAAATATCCGCTTTCCCATTGGTACGACATTTTGGGCTGCATACCGGCAGGCTCGCTGTTGTTCCTGAGGTTGTTGAGGGTGGTTTCCATATTCATCCGACTGTCCAAAAAGAAGTTGGTGAACCTCAGCAAGATAACCATTTTCAGGAAGTTAATCAAGATTTACAACATCATCCTCGAAGAGATAGCCGACCGCGTGGTGCTCAACATCCTCAGCGGCATCAAGAGCAACGTGCGTTCAGGTATGCCGGTCTCCAAGGACATCATCGAAAAGATTGTAATTCCACACAAAGACCGCATTACGGAATTGATACTCAGCAAGGTGCGCGTCATCGCCAAACGCGAATACGACGCCCACAAAACCGAACTCGCCGATTATATCAAATCAAACAGCCGCCGCGCCGTGGAGGGCAACAAGGAACTCGCCCGACTGAAACTAATCCCCGTAGTCGGCAACCAAATCACCGACACTATCTCCAAATCGATTTCGCAGACAGTGGTTTCGGTTGTTGACAACATCGCAACCGACATCCTCTCCGACGACGGTCAGGAAAAGGTGAAGGCACTCTCCTCCGAGGTAACGGATTTTGCATTTGAAGACCTCGAAAAACAATTGTCGCCCATTGTAACGGACATTGTGGTGGAATCCATCGCCCTCATCGCCCGCGCCGCCGGTGTACGACAATGGAAACTCAACGAAATGCGCGAGCGCATCGCCATCGCCAAAAACGCCGCAAAGCCCGATGAAGAACTTATCGAACGCCTTGAAAACGACTACCAAACGCTCTTCCTAAACGAATTTCAGAAAAATTTGGGAGAAGACTAATCAATCGAAAGTCTGTCCGCCGCCAAATCTGAACCCCATCGACGCACAAAAACAGTGGACTTCAGGTGTTACATCCTTTTTGAAAAAACTTAATGGCGAACCTGTTAACCTTACGGAAACGCAATGATTTGTAAATTCCAAAGCCAAATCATAACTAAAACGACGTATCAAAAAATCATCTTTGATATTCACCTTTTTGCGTGCACCGTTCACTTTATAAACCTGACGCTCTCGGCAACCTACGCGCATATTGCCCATCAGCGAAAAAGACAATTCGCACTTGCCTTCTTTCTTGGAATTGAATCTAAAATGCATTCCGAGGGGAACCGACAAATTGACAACCCTCAGAGTATGCCTTTTGAAATGGTCGGATTCTCTCGTCAAAGAATCGCCATATACATGATTATCATTGGTTTTCAATGAAAAGGATTTTTGAAAAAAATAATGCATATTTCTCAATCCACCACCCACAGAAAATGCTAATTTCTTATCATTACGGAATATACACCCCTCGAACATCTCCAAAGTTCCATTCATTAATGGATGTTCTTCATCTAAAAACGCAAATTCATCAGCATTAGGATAATCTAATACCGACCATCCAAAATAACAGGCGAAATACGCATTTACCTTATATTCAGTTGGTTGTTTCTTTTCATAAGTTGTGATTTCGGTCTTTAAATCTCCATAAATTCTAAAATGCACCGGAATTTTCATTCTGATATTCATTGGACTACGACGGAATTCGGGCATTAATGAAACAACCCTCAACGCCTCAGCATCGAGCAACGAATCTGAACTTTGAACAATTTCAGGTTTACTTCTGGAACCATCTTTATATATTATGACACTGACAACAGATGTACCCGAAATATGATTTTGTCTTGCAATTGAAGGATAAACGGCAAACTTTTCAATGAATTTTCTCCATCCGGTGCCCGTTTTGTGCGAACTGACTGTTGAAAAATCAGGTTGGTATCCGTAACTAATACTATCACAATCATATATGGTGTCATTTTCAACATTTTGCGCCATACAAATGCTTCCAAACAACGCCAAACAAACCATCAATAAAAATTTCCTATACATATTCATAGTAAACTTATCCTCTAAACCAATTGTAAACTTTCCCTAACAAACCTTCCTTGACGGTCTCAGGGTCATAATCAGCAATGGAGAACCTTTCACGGAGTTTGTCGGTGAGTTGTGTCGGGGTAACGTCCTGACATATAGCCCCATACTCACAATAAGAAATCTCGCCGCGTTCCTCCGAAACCACAACTACAAGGCAGTCGGAAACCTCGCTCATACCTATTGCGCTGCGGTGGCGCGTACCGATGTTTTGCGGCACGTCGGGATTGTCAGTGAGGGGCAGGATGCATTTGGCAGCAACAATTCTGCCCTTTGAAATGATGACCGCGCCATCGTGGAGCGGCGAATTTTTGAAAAACAGCGAACCCAACAACCGCGCCGTGATGGCGCAGTCGAGGTGTTCGCCGGTATTGATAATGCTGTCGATGTTTGAATGGCTTGGTAACACGATGAGTGCGCCGGTATTGTCCTTTGCAAACTCGGTGCAAGCCTTCACAATTTCGGGTATGTTGAGATTTTCGGGCGATTCCTTGATGACATTACGGAAAATCCTCTCCACGGAAAAAAACTTTGATATGGACGACTTGTCGCCCACTTCGAGAAGAAATTTCCTGATTTCCTGCTGGAACACGATGACCAAAGCCAACAATCCAACGCTCAATATTTTGCTCATGATGGTACTGAGTAGGCTCATACCCAACAGCCTGACTATCAGATACATCACATTTATCATAAATATTGCGATGAGTATATTGACAGCCTTGGTGCCATGTAACTTGATATAAACAATATACATCAAATAGGCACTCAGCAATATGTCTATCAGGTCTATAAACCCGAAATCAAGAATACCCACTATCTAAATTTGAAGTTTCTGTAATTCCATTTGTCCATGACCGTGCCTTTCTCGAGTTTGACGATGCCCGGATTTGCGCGGACGATGGTTTTGAGGGTGATGTCGTCGGTCTGCACAAACGGGAACTCAACATTAAACTCGTTCTTGACATTATTAACAACATCCCAGTTGCTGCTCGTCATGCCGATGATAGCCCAGTTGTTCTTCTCGGCGTACTCTTGTAACTTATGGAGCATCTCGAGTCCTTCGACCTCGCTCTTTTCGAGTTTATGCATAACAACGAGGAGGACGGGCTTTTCATAATTGAGCACCTGTTCGGTATAGTCGATGCCCGATGTGTCGGTCATGGTGAAATCATGTACCGGCGGCACGTAGCCTTGTTTTACAAGCACTGATTTTGTGTCCTTCCATACCCATGTGGAGTCATTCCACGGATAATTTTCAGAATCAAAAGTCTTTTCCTCGCCCGTGATACTGTTTGTATAGATGAGTTCCGTCTTGTACTCGTCACGCGGGGCGTCCGGCGGATATTCCATCAATTCAGCGATATTGTTGCCGATTTTGTAGGGACGGAAGTCAAGGATTGGCAGGTGGCGTATCATGATGTGCTGGAATATGAGCGCAACGCAGAACGCCGAGGCAGCAATGGCAATCTCCACATTGTCCGAAAGCGGATTGTTCATTTGTTTACGCTTCACGACAAGGAAAATCACGAGCGCGAGCAAAACGACGTTCTTCGCAAACGTAGTCCAGTTATCGAGGACGAGCGCATCGCCAAAACATCCACAGTCATGGACAGGATTTTTGATGGCGATGTAGAGCGTCAAGGGCGTGAACACAATCTCAAACATGAACGCAAGCCATACAGCCCAACGCGGTTTGAGATTGAATACTAACATGATGCCCGTCGTAAATTCCAATGCTGAAAGGATGAACGCCAGCGGGAGTGACCATTCCGCCATGTAGGGCATGTCAAAAGCCAGATTGAAATAATCAGTAAACTTGTAGCACGAGCCAAGCGGGTCAACCGCCTTCACAAAGCCCGAGAACACAAACACCGCACCTACTATGATGCGAGCCAAGAAGATTAACAGTTTCATTTTCTATTATTTAGTTTTTTTCGTTTATTCATTCTTTGTTTCTGCAAATTTGATGAGGTTGAACACGGCATAGTTGATGATGTCATAATATCCCGCGTCAATGCCCTCGGAGACCGTGGTTTTGCCGTTGTGGTCTTCGATTTGTTTGATGCGATAGATTTTCATCAGTATCAGGTCTGTGATGCTCGAAACGCGCATCGACCGCCACGCCTCGCCGTAGTCGTGATTTTTGCGGAGCATCAATTCTTTGGCAAGGGTGGCGTACTTGTCGTAAAACTGCTCTGCGGTGGCGACGTCGAAATCAGCCGTGTCCGCAAAACCTTTTTCCAACTGTATCAAGCCCATTATCGCATAATTGACCATGCCGATGAATTCCGGCTCTTCGCCCTCGTCCACCATCTTTACGCCACAGGTCTGTATGCTTCGGACGCGGTTTGCCTTGATGAAGATCTGGTCGGTGATAGACGCCGGACGCATTATCCTCCATGAAGTTCCATAATCGGACGCCTTCTTCAAGAATAACTCCTTGCACCTCGCTATCTGCTCTTCAAACTGCTTTTCTGTATTCATTTTCCATTTGATATTTTTCAAAGTGCAATATTAAAAAAATTTTTAATAATTGACAACAAAACCATAGTTAAAATAAAAAAAAACAGACAATCTTCATAAAAAGACTGTCTGTTTTATTATTATGGGAAAGAATTATGAGTCCTTAGAACGAGAACTGAGCGCGGATTTGAACTGTATTGTAGTTTTCGCTATCCTGAGCACCAGGTTTGTCCGCTTTCACAAAACCATAGTTTAACTTCATATTGAAGTGCTTGCTAAAGAAGTAGTTGAGGCCGATTGTGAGGTCGCTCTGATGACCACCTTCGTGGAGATCGAGGTAATCATAACGAGCGAGGAGTTCGAGGTTCTTGGGCGACGCGTTTGCGGTAAGACCAGTAGCCTTGTTGTAGTTTTGCTGCTCGCCGATGAGGAGGAACGATGCCTGCGCAAGAAGTCCGCCAAGATGATAGCGGTCGTCGTTTCTATCGTAACTTGAACCCTCAAAATGAGTCTCGAAGAGGAATTTCTTATGAATGAAAATCATCTCTGCCTCGTAGCGTGACCAGTGAGGAGTAGCCCAACTTTCAGCCAAGCCTGTTTTGTTTTCCGAAGTGAATGTCTCGGGAACTTTGCCGGAGAATGAAGGTGCGTTCTTAGAATCGATGTAGATTGTGGCTGCTCCGAAGTGGAGGATCGTGGATTCATTGATCACAGGACGAACAACAGCCTTGGCAGCGAGGTTGACACCTTGATTAAACTGAGCGTTGCTATTGTCGATATTACCGTTGGAATAGATGCCGCCGGTGAAATTGAAATGGTCGGTGGTCAACAAATACACAAGACCCATCTTTCTCGAAACGCTGATGCCATCGTCAACGGTGGAATTGTCGATGAACTTGTAGGCAAGTCCCAACGGCTTGAGACCGTAAGGCATAAACACATTGCCAAATTGAAGGTGATGTTTGCTGTTGAAATTGTACTTCACAAACAAGTCACGGAAAGAAATGCCGCCTTTTTGGAAGCAAATTTCGATTTTGTAGTCCCATTTTTCGAGGAATTTGCCCGATACACCAAGACGTGTGTCATTAATAGCCACACCATTGAGTGTATGTTCCTCTTTATTATCACCAACTTTGTATTCGTGCTTATCAAAGAAAGTACCGGCATCGAAGTTGGTACGACCGATGAGTTTCAAAGAAAACTGGTCGTTCTCTGGCACTATTGTAATCTGCGCTTGTGACTGTGTGGCAGCCATAGCGACGATTGCAGTTGCCAAAAATGCTGTTTTTAATAGTTTCATTTTGTTATTTTGTTTTAATTTAACTTAATTCACGCCGCAAAATTATAAAATAATATTGTGGTTCTTACATGCCCGACACACTTTTTTTCACAAAGTGGAATTATGCAGTTTTTCTGACATATTTATTTATATAAAATGTGTGCCGTCAGTTGTGATTTTGCTGCAAAAATCACGCCGCAATTGTTTCAGCGTGGGTTTCATTAGTATAACCAAAATGCATAAAAATACCTCAATATACAATATCCACTCCCGCATTTCAACCGGTGGACAAAAGAGATATGCCATGCAGTTTGCGCATACAATATTCTCAAACAGAGAGATTTGGCTGCGTTTTGCATCCATGTAGCCAAAATACGCATTGTCTGTCAGGGAACCATCGTTGTTTGCCGACGATTCCCTGGCAGCTTTGCGGTATTTCATAAAAATAATCACAAGCATGACAGGACTAATCACCATCGACAGATATGGCAAGAAAGCCATCGCCTCATGGCCTTGTTCCATGAATGTATTCTTAATAAAATACGTAGCCACAACACACACAACGAGCCCGATACACTTCTTCCAGTGTTCACGTACAATCGTTTTCAGGATGCTTTCGTCCTCGACAATGTTCCCTTTTTCTGCCATATCATTGAATGAATGTGATTATTCTGCGGGGGTTGTTGCTGCTGGAGCCTCGGTTGCAGGCTTGTCCCTGAAATCGAGCGACGGAATCGGTTCAAGTCCGAAGCGGGAGAGTTTGCCGTTACAATAGAGTCCAAAACCGATTGCACCCAAAATCAAGATAATCCAGAGGACTTTCTTCCACCATGGATACTTCTTGTCAGCAAGCGGGTCGCGACCTTTCACAAACGGGAACTTGGCGAGTTTGGTGAGTGTTGCGCCAAAGGTAATGTTGACAAATGCGTGAGCGTTGACAGCCCAGCCGTTGGCGTTAAGCACGGGCGCGAGGTTGCGGCGGCGGAGTTTCATGTATGCCAAGAGCATTGAAGGTCCTGAAATCAAGAGCATTACAGCCAACAATGCGAGAATCATGCCCCACCACGGCAATTTGAGGAATCCAGTTACAACCGACACGATTGCAGCACCGATTAAGCCCAAAGCCATGCCGATTGCCGCAAATATGCCGCAATACTTGGCGATGTCGAAGGGTTGTTTTTGAGGCGGTGC
>JAGCRY010000130.1 GCA_017964465.1 Bacteroidales bacterium
CATCGAGATGGTTGTAGGTGCTACCTACGAAAACATCCTTATGGTGGAAGGCGAGATGAACGAGGTTTCGGAAGCCGAAATGCTCGAAGCCATCAAGGCTGCACACGACGCCATCAAACCTCTCTGCAAACTCCAAGAGGAAATGGCAAAGGAGAAAGGCGTTGTAAAGCGTACCTACGAGCCGGAAATCTCCGACCCCGAACTCCAAAAGCGCATCCACGATGAACTCTACCAGAAGATTTACGACACTGCAAAACAGGGTCTTGGCAAACAGGAACGTCAGGAGGCTTTCGACAAAATAGAGGAAGATTTCACCGAGTCGCTCGGCCTCACCGAGGAGGAATTGGAAGAGAAACAATTGCTCATCGGTCGTTATTACCACGACGAACTCCGCACCGCTGTACGCCGCCTGATTCTCGACGAAGGCAAGCGTCTCGACAGCCGCAAGACCGACGAAATCCGCCCGATTTGGTGCGAGGCTGACGTTTTGCCGTCTGTACACGGTTCGGCAATCTTCACCCGTGGCGAAACTCAATCCCTCGCCACCTGCACCCTCGGCACCAAACTCGACGAGCAAATCATCGACGGCGTTTTGGTACAGGGTCGCAACAACTTCTTGCTCCACTACAACTTCCCGCCCTTCGCAACAGGCGAGGCTAAGGCTGTAAGGGGCGTTTCGCGTCGCGAGGTTGGCCACGGCAATTTGGCTCACCGCGCACTCAAAAAGGTGCTTCCCTCTATCGAGGAAAATCCATATACTATCCGCGTTGTATCCGACATCTTGGAATCCAACGGTTCGTCGTCTATGGCTTCGGTCTGCGGCGGCTGTATGGCGTTGATGGATGCAGGCGTCAAGATCAAGCGTCCTGTATCGGGCATCGCGATGGGTCTTATCACCGACACCGAAAGCGACAAGTACGCTGTCCTCTCCGATATTCTCGGCGACGAGGATCACTTGGGCGATATGGACTTCAAGGTTGCCGGCACTACCGCAGGAATCACCGCTTGCCAGATGGACATCAAGGTTGACGGTTTGAGCTACGAAATTCTCGCCAAGGCTCTCCAACAGGCTAAGGAAGGTCGCGCACACATCCTCAACATTATGCTCCAAACCATTCCCGAACCCCGCGAGGACTACAAGCCTTTCGTTCCGCGTATGGTCAAGTTTACCATTGCAAAGGACTACATCGGCGCAGTTATCGGACCTGGCGGCAAGGTTATCCAGGAGATTCAGGCAGATACCAATTCCATCATCACCATCGACGAGGAAGACGGCGTGGGCATCGTTGCAATTTCCGCTGTCAACAAGGCAGATATGGACGCTGCAATGGCTCGCATCAAGGCCATCGTTGCCGAGCCGGAAGTTGGCGAGGTTTACCACGGCACTGTCAAGTCAATCGTTGAGTTTGGCGCGTTCATCGAAATTCTCCCCGGCAAGGAAGGTCTCTTGCATGTTTCGGAGATTGATTGGAAGCGCGTAGAGAATGTTAGCGACGTTCTCAACGAGGGCGACGAAATCGACGTGAAACTCATCGACATCGACAAGAAAAACAACAAACTCAAACTCTCTCGTCGTGCGCTCCTTCCCAAGCCCGAAGGCTATGTAGAGCGTCCCGCACGTCCCGAGCGCAGCAACGACCGTGGTCCGCGCAGCAACGACCGTGGCGGATTCCGTGGCGATCGTGGCGGCTTCAACGACCGTGGCAACAACGGCGGCTTCAACGACCGTCGCGGCAACGGCAACAATGGCGGCTTCCGTGGCAACCGTCGCGGTAGTGACGACGCACAAGGCTAAGAATTTGTTTTAGACTGATAATAATAATCCCGGAAGTTGTTTCAGACTTCCGGGATTATTTTTTTTAATATCCAAACTGCATCTTTTCTCCCGACTTCAATTTGCTCTCCAATACGCCTTTGTCCACCTTGAACTCCTTGGTGGCAAACTCCGGCACATTGTAACTGTACATAAGTTTTCGGTTGTCTTCTGGCGAGCGTTGCGGAATCATAAAAGCCTTGTCGGCGCGGCCGTTGGGGGTTATGTGTGCGATGTAGGCGCGGGTGTAAAGTCCGTCGTCGCGGCGCGATTCAAAGGCTATCCACTCCGAATTTTGCGACCACGAATGGTAACTGTCGGCGTCATAATCGCAATTGGCTCTTTCGAGAGGGAATGTCTCTTTTGTGTCGAGATTCATCATCCACAAGTCTGCCTCCTTGTGCCAAATCGCAAACTGTCCGTAGTTGCAAAGTGTATATAACAGCCATTTGCCGTCGTAGGACGGACGCGGGAATGTGGTGGAATGTAAATCCTTCGATACCTTCACCAACGTGTCAACATTGCCGACAAAACTGCCCGTAGCCTCGTTGAATCCTATCCTGCAAATGTCAAAACGTGCCTCGCGGGTTTTCATTGCCATATCCACGGTGTCTGCCGTGATGTAATACAGCCACTTGCCGTCGGGCGAGAAAGACGGCTCGGTCGTGAATGTCCGTGCGTTGTTGAGTTCGGGGCAGGTGAGGAGTTTGTTGTTTTTGATGTCATAGACCACGACGCGGGATTCTGAGTCGTAAACCTCCACCCTGTTTGGGCTGCCGCAATGGAACGATTGCACCGTATTGTTTTGAGAATAAGCGATATAATTGCCCGACGGATGCCAATACGGATAGACGCAATTGAGTTTCAATTTGTCTGTTTTGGCGTTGCTTATCGTCAATTCGTCGCCAGATTTCAAGACCGTGCTGCCGAGGTCGCCCCTCACGTGAAATTGCGCAAGGTCGGTGTTGCCCATACAAAACGAATGGCAGTTGACACAGTTGCCGTTGATGAGGCGGTTGTCAACGACGGTGGTCTGATTGAATGTAGTTAAATCCCTGCAATACAATCCCATACGGCTGTACAATTCGTATCCAGGCATTATCAACCTGTAACAAAGGTATGGATCTACCTCAGAATCAGCCACATATATATTGAATGGGCGATATGAGTATTTCTTGCCGCCGGTAATCTCCGAGACGGTGATTTCAATCTTGTTGCCGGTGGAATTTTGGACTATTTCGCGCCAAGTGTCGTGCGGAATGTCGATGTAATTGTCACCGTCTAAGTCGTAAACTTTGCCGTCCGCCGCCTTAATCCGCGCCTCGATGCCTTGCAACGAATCCATCCTCAACGTCGTAAAATTGAGCGGCGCGATGTTTTTGGGGATTGTAACGCCGTTGTAATCAGGATATAGCATCGGTTCACAGTCCACAGATATGGTGTCGGTTACATTGACGCTGCACGAAAAATGGAGCAACATCAATAGTACATAGAATGTTTTTTTCATAATGCGTTTTATGATTAGTTGACTGCAAATATACACATTTTTTTTGCAGTTTGTGCCCATTTTATTTGAGTTACCGTTGTAGATGCCGAAAATTTTTAGCAATTTTGAAGCAAATTTTTTAATGTAATGAATTTTATCAAAAGACATATCTCCTCTATATTGACGACAATTTTTGTAATTGCCGTTGTATTAATGTTTTACGCCCCGATGTACGCTTATCAGGAAGGGTTGCAGATATTTATGTTGAATGGCGAATTTTTTGCCGATACGTGCCTGCGACCGGGAGGATTGAGCGATTATTTGGGCTGTTTTTTTGTACAATTTTTTACGTATTCGCTTTGGGCGGCGTTGATTGTTGCGGCTTGTGCGGTGGGTGTGCAATTGGTTTTGAAAAGCATATTCATCAATAATGGCTGCAACGAGCGCACCTCCGACCTGCTTGGCGTCGTATGTGCGGCGTGCGTGGTTGCGGCAGAAGTGTCTTACAATGTGATGTTTGGCGGATGCGTGGCGGTGCTTATTGCTGTTGCCGGTGCGTTGCTGGCTTGTAAGATTGACAATAAGATTTTGCTTGCTGCGATGACGCTTGTCGTTTATTTTGTGGCAGGCGGTTGGGGCTGCGTGATATGCATTGTGGCGTTGACGGTGAAATCGTTGCAGAAAAAAGATTATATTTTCCCTGCCATCAATGTCGGATTGCTGTTGTTTAGTTGGTTGATTATCAAAAGAATAATGCAAGACGACAGCCTTTATGGGACGTTTGTGGGCGTGGATTTCAGCCGTTATCCCGACAGAGGATGTTATGTCTGGTATGTTATGATAATTGCTGTCATAGCGTGCATTGGGCTGTCGAAAACTTGTAGTGTGTTGGGTAAAAACGTTGTTCGCTTGCTTCTTTATGCGGTTACAGCTGGCAGCCTAATTGTTTATATGACAATTAATTATAACGCTGCTGATATGATAGATTACCGTATAGACCGTATGGTTAGATTTAAGCAGTGGGACAATATTATCAACACAATGCAGCGTCAAAGATCCTCTACCTATGTGTCGCAGTGTTATCTAAATCTCGCATTGAATGAGCATGGAAAACTCATTACAAATATGTTCGATTTTATGCAGCTTGGCACGGAAGGACTTGTAACGTCCTCCATCAATTCTCAGGACAAGAGCATTTGTAACAGTGAGATATATTTTCGCCTTGGGCTCGTCAACATCAGTGAGCGACTCACAGGCGAGGCAATGGAAAGCATCAATACGTTCCAAAAGTCGGCGCGGTTTTATAAACGGTTCGCCGAGTGTGCAATTTTGAAAGGTGAGAAGGAGTTGGCAATGAGATATTTAAAAAAATTACAATCCACCATCTTTTACCGTGCGTGGGCTATCCGCGCCGAGCAATTCCTCCTCGACCCCGAGCACACTGAAGCGTTGGCAGATTGGAAAATTAAGCCGTTGAAAATGGAGAAGGATGTATTTTATGCTCCCTCCAATGGTGCGTATTTCATTTATAACCTTTTGGTCAACAACCCAAACAATGCAAAAGTTTTCAATTATTTTGTTGCTTATTTGTTGCTCAACAAGGATTTAGGGCGGTTGTATGAATTTTTGATGCAGTATCGACCCGACGGCGATTTGGGTGTGAGTGTTTATGAAGCCACACTCCTTCATCTTTTTCTCCATAGTAAGGATGAATTTAATAAAGTGATGTCTAATAGCAACGACCTGACGCGCCGTTTCAGTGAGTTTGCTCGCTTCTATGCGTCGAACAACGCTCAAAATCCGCAGAAGGCAAAAGAACTTTTTGGGCATACTTATTGGTTCTATTATTATTACTGCAACTAAATTTTTTGTAACTTTGCAGCCGATTTTGTCATCACAATAAATTATGAACAGTAGATCAGAAAACGCAAGCCTTGCTAAATCATTTTTCAGGACACTCTGGGACATATTTTTGATGTATGTTGTCTATCAGGTGTGCCGCGCTATCTTTTTGGTTGTCAATTATTCACGCTATTCGGAAGGCGTCTTTGGCGACAATTTTTGGACGTTGTTTAAGGGGTCGCTCGTGTTTGATACGTCGGCGATTATCTATACCAATTTGCTGTTTTTGGTGTTGGCGTTGATACCGTTGCACTTGAAAGAAAAAAACGGCGTTTACAAGTGGATTGTCAAGTTTGCTTACATAATCCCCAATTCTATCGCCATCATTGCCAACTTGGTGGATGCCCGATATTTCCAATGGACGGAGCGCAGGAGTACGGCGAGCGTTTTTGAGGAGTTTGA
>JAGCRY010000131.1 GCA_017964465.1 Bacteroidales bacterium
AATCGAAAGAAATGACTTTGAAAGGATGGTCCTTTCGTCTAACGGTTAGGACGCAAGATTTTCATTCTTGTAATACGGGTTCGATTCCCGTAGGGACTACAAAGGTTGAAGTTGATGAGGCTTCAACCTTTTTTTGTATTAATTGAATTTATTATGGACATCGAAGAATACATAGAAAACCACACGACGCCCGAAGATGAGGCATTGCGACAACTCCGCCGCCACACCAACCTTACCACCACTTTCCCGCGTCAATTGTCGGGACCAGTGCAGGGCAAACTCTTGGAGATGCTAAGCCGTATGATTGCGCCAAAAAATATCCTTGAAATCGGCACTTTCACCGGCTATTCAGCGTACTGCCTTGCCAAAGGATTGCAGGACGGCGGAATGTTGCACACCATCGAAGTCAAGGACGAAATGGAAGATCCGTTGCTATCGTTCTTTGAGAAGGCGGGCATTTCTGACAAGGTAACTCTGCATATTGGCGACGCCGTGGATGTAGCCAAAGAAATGGATATGACATTTGACCTCGCCTTCATCGACGGCGATAAGCGTCAATATCCTGATTATTACGCCGTTGTGCTGCCCAAAATCAGACGCGGCGGCTACATCATCATCGACAATGTTCTTTGGTACGACAAGGTAATCACCGAACCCAAGCACAACGACCCCTACACCGCCGGCATCATCGCCCTCAACGACATCGTGCAAAACGACCCGACTGTCGAAAATGTCATCGTGCCAGTGAGGGACGGTCTGACGATTGTGAGAAAATTATAGAAATAGAGTAGGGGGCAATCAGAACTCCATTTTGAACTTTCCATTACCCTTCATTTGGTCATACGCTTCCTTGTTGAAAGTGTAGAATTTTGGATTGCGGCCGGCGTGTCGGGTAGGGGAGGGGGCGACTTCCACATCCTTACATTCCGAAATCACACCCGACATGAGGATTTTTTTCATGAAGTTTCTACGGTCGAATATCACGCCCAAAATTGACTCGTACAATCGCTGTAAGTCAGGTATGGTAAACTGCCTGTCCATCAGGTCAAAACCTATCGGTTCAAAATGTATTTTTTCACGTAGAGTTTGTAGCGCTTTGTCGAGGATTTCTTTATGGTCGAAGGCGAGTGTCGGCAAAGCCCCAAGTGCAAACCAACGTGCATCGCTTGCGTCGTCGCCGCCCACTACTTCCGACTGTTTGACAAGCGAATAGTACGCCAATGAAACCACACGTTCCCTCGGATCACGGTCGAGCGCGGAAAAAACTCCAAAATGTTCGATGACTTCGGGGCTGAGTGATGTTTCTTCATGGAGTTCTCGGCGGATACATTCTTCTGTTGTCTCGTTCATGCGCAGAAATCCGCCCGGCAATGCCCAAAGCCCCTTGAATGGCTCTATGCCGCGTTTTACGAGTAGAATCTTGATGCACTGACCGTCAAAACCAAACACTGCGCAGTCTGTTGCAAGTGCGGGGTGCGGGAAGTCGTAGGCGTATTGTTGTCTGTTCATAGCGAGCGATGGTTGGTGTTAATAATACGCAAAAGTAATATTTTTTCTTGTTATTATAAAAAAAATGTGTACCTTTATCGAAAATTTCTAACCCTCAAAACACTTCATCATGCCAATCAAAAATTGGAGCATAGACGACCGTCCACGTGAAAAACTAATGCTGAAAGGTGTGGAATCGTGCTCTACGGCGGAACTTCTCGCCATCCTTATGACAAACGGAACGCGCACCAGGTCTGCCGTGGAACTTGGTGAGGAGGTGCTCAGAAATTGTGATAATAACCTCGTGATGTTTGTACGCAGTACATTGGAGGCATATCAGGAGGTTGTTGGCATAGGTCCGGCAAAAGCCTGCATCATCAAGGCGGCTGCTGAACTCGGACGTCGTATCCACATGGCGAGCCTTGGCGAAGTCATCAAAATCAACAGCCCCGAAACAGCATACGAAGTGATGCAGTTTTTGAGGTTCAAGGGCTGCGAGGAGTTTTGGGCACTGTTCACCAACAATTCGGGAATGATGATACAAAAGTCGCAAGTTGGCGCGGGAAACGGTGCAAATGTGCCGGTGGATTTCCGCAAACTCACCTCTCTTGCTATAAGTTGTAACGCCACCCGTGTCATCCTCTGCCATAACCATCCCGGAGGCAGCCGTATGCCGTCGCAGGAAGACATCATGCTTACCCAAAGCATCAAGAGAATGATGGAACTCATTAATGTCTCAGTCGTTGAACATATCATCATCGCTGGCGACAGTTATTATAGTTTCGTGGAAAATCAAATACTGTAAGTGAAAAATATATTTTCAAATTACTGATAGATTATTCCGCGAAAAATATTATCTTTGCGCATTATAAAAATGACAAATCGTGAACATCAGGTACTGCCGGCATAATGACATTGACTTTGACAAGTGGGAGGATTGCGTAATCAATTCCCTCAATGCCTGCGTGTTCGGTCATGTATGGTATTTGAACCATATTTCGCTGTCGTGGGAGGGCCTTGTAATGGGCGATTATGAGGCGGTTATGCCTGTGTTCTGTGATGCAGACAGAATGTATATGCCATACGGCATGATGTGGACGGGTATTTTTAGTAGAAATATGATGACCGCTGATATATGCCAGGAGTTTATGGATTTCATTGACCGAAGGTTCAAGTATGTAAACATTACATTGGATAAGTATTTCTTTGATAATGTGCGTGTTGACGGTCGTCTCTCAAAGGAATACATCTACCAGTTGGACACATTCAAAGGCATCTCCAATATTGATGTTCAGGGGCTTGTGGGTGCTGTCAATTACAACCGCTACACCTGCCGTGACCACATTCCAAACACCGTGAAGGCAGTTATTTACAGCGACTTTTTGGACATTGACAAATCCATGTCCTTCAAGACTGCTATGTCGCTCAAAAACTTGACTAACAGGGCGATAACATACAAATTCGGTTGTTATGCAGAACTCCTTGAACGTGGAGTGTCGCCACGTGGCTCAGCTTTGGCAGTGTTCAGCGACAATTACATATTCATGCCGTTTTTCGGTACAACCAACATGACCACTGACGCAAGTTTCGGACGGATTTTGTTGCTCTCGCACATCGTCAACAAGTATTTTGCGCACAAGCCGGGTATACTCGTCATCGACTCTCAAAAATGTGGCATCCCGCCGCAAGCCCTCGAAAAAATGGGCTTCAAAAAATATGCATACTGCCGCTACAAGGTGGATATGCTCACAAAAATCACTAATTTGTTCAAAAACAACAGACAAACACAATTCAGCGAATGAAAATCATATCATACAATCTCAACGGCATCAGAGCCGCAGTTACAAAAGGCCTTTACAATTGGCTCA
>JAGCRY010000132.1 GCA_017964465.1 Bacteroidales bacterium
TTACGGAGGTCGATTTTCTTGTGTCGGAAGGCTTGGATTGCAATTGATATAGTTGAAATCAAAAACCTAAGAAAAAAATCCAACGCTCCCGCCACCATCAGGTAAGGCAGATAGTCTGTGAGCGACATTTGCGGCTCGTAGTCGGCTATCTCGGCGGTGATTTCGCCCATTCCAACTGTTGCCGTGAGCATCGTTGGCGCGTCGTTGCCGGCAAAAATGGACGGTATAGGCAATAGCGGCAGTACGAATGACACCGCCACCGATGCAAGTATCGCCGCACGGTTGAGCGCGTGGAATGTGTCCTTGCTCAGAAACACTTTGTACGTCAAGTACATAGTCGCCATTATCAGCGCAACCCGGATGATGTAAGGGATTTCCATAATGTTATAGTTTTTAGTTGTGAGATTAAAGATTAAAGTTGAGAGATTAGAGATTAAAGTTGAGAGATTAAAGTTTAAAGTTTAATCTTGTTTCTCAACCTGTTCCAACAATTCCTTAATCTCGTCGGTGGAGAGTTCTCCGTCGTCCACGAGTGCGGAAACTGCGTTTTTGTAGGAGTTGCCGAAGTACTCCTTGATGATGTTTTTGAGTGTGCGGCGGCCGAAGTCGCTGCGTTGCACTGTTGCGAAATACTGATACGTGGTGCCGTAAACCTTGTGGCTCACGTAGCCTTTTGCCTCCAACGACCTCACCATCGTTGAAATCGTGTTGAAGTGCGGCTTTGGTTCGGGAAATAGTTCGAGGATTTCCTTCACAAACATTGGCCCGTTGTCCCAAAACATATTCAAGATTTCGTCTTCTTTCTTTGTAACTTTTTCCATTGCTGTAGATGTTTTAGTTTCACGCTGCAAATATATGAACTATTTTTCATAGTTGCAACTATTTTTTGTAGTTTTTTTGATATTTTTTTTAGTTGTTTTGTAATAAGTTGATTAATAAGGTATTGTGATATGACGCAGAATTTCGATTTGTTGGTCCTTTGCGATTTTTTTTGTCTGGATTATGATTTTTTTTGCAAATCTGCATCAAAATCGTTTCTTTTGCAGATGAAATTTCTTAAATCTAATTGCTATGAAAAGGATATTTTTTATATTGATGGCGTTGATTGCAATTGGTGCGCCGGCTATTGCGCAGAATGTGGAGTCGATACGCAAGGATTACAACGACGCCAAAGACCTCGAAAAACGGCAGCAAGGAGACGACGCCTCCGACATCAACGTTTTTCAGACGAAAGTTTACAAGATGTGGCCGGGCTCGGGACCTCATGCAGTGGAAGTGACGATGTATTGCCGTGAAAACGAGGATGATGAAAATTATGATGCCTACCTCGACAATTCGATTTGTTTTGTAACCACAAGTTACAATGTCGCCGCAAGGTCATTTTACGAGGAGTATCTATATGACCGCAATGAAAAAATCGAGTTCATCTATGCCCGTGGCGTTGACGACAGCGGCGATATGGAATCATGGACTGAATACGAATACAGGTTCTATTTTGGTGCCAATGGCGTCATCAAGTTGATTGTAAAACGCCGCCCCTTTGGGGACGAATCTCAATTTGCCCAGGAATATTCCGGCGCGACTGTCCCCGACAAGTACAAGGCAAAATTGAAGGAGTTGCAATCGTCGTCCAAATATTTCAAAGACCTCTTCGACACGCTTGACAATTTGTAGCTAACGCCCACAGCCACGACCCACACCGTATGTGAGGGTCGTGGTTGCTGCGTTTAATAGTGGTTTTATTTTATTTTTGTGATGTCGTCGAAGGTTGCCTCGTCGGCGATGCGACCGTCTTGTGTGCCGCCGTTTACGAATATCTTGGCGTCGGATACGTCGGAGATGTTGATGGCTGAGGTGGTTGCCATGCCGTTGTCGATGTAGTTGCCGGCGTTGTCGATGCAGATGCCGTATTTTGCCTTGGTCTTGGAGATGTTGCAGTTGTTGAACTTGAAGCCCGCCTCGTAGCCGATGTAGAAGGCGCAGCCATCGAAGAAATCTTTGTTGCCGAGGTTCTCGAAGTTGCAGTAGGTGATGGAGGATTCGTCGTTTTGCGTGGTTTGGATATCAACACCGTTCCAATAGCCCGGCTTGTCTTCTGCGCCAGCAAATACGATGGGGTCGGCGGCAGTGCCGTTGGCCTTGAAGATTACGTCGGCGCCTACAAAGACGCGCCCGCCACGGTTGATGGCGAATTTTGCGCCCGGCTCGATGTTGATGGTTATGCGGCCGTTGAAATCCAAGCCTTCGTCGCAGAAGTAGGGGATGGATTCCTTGGTGAATGTGTAGGTCGTGTTGTCGTCGCCGTAATGGGTGCGGATGTAGATGAAGTTTTTACCGTTGTTCTCGAAGGTGTTGCCTTTGCCGCCGATGGTGGTGCATTCCGACCACGTGTGATAGGTAACGGGGTAATTCTTGCAGTTTTTGATGGTGTTGTTTTCAAAAGCGGTGGTTTTGAAAATAAAAATACCGTTGTTGCCTGTGCCGTCGATGGTGCAGTTTTTGACGGATGCAGAGCCTTCGATTGCGAGTACGTGTTCGCCTGCGCCACCGTTTTGGAAGGTTACGTATTCCAAGGCGTTGTCGGTGCGTTTGGAGCGAATGCACACTCCGTCCCAACTGCCGGGGTTCGGGTTGTTGGTGGGGCCGGTGAGGACAATTGGCTTGTCTTTGGTTCCCTGCATTTTGATGCCGGCGTTTTCGCCAACAATGATTCTGCCGTCGGTGCCGGTGAACATTATTGTTACGCCTGGCTCTACGGTTACGAGGGAGTTGCCGTCGAGGTCGATTTCGCCTTCCACGACGTAGTCAACAGGCAGACCGAGGTCTTTCCAAGTAACGTTTTTGTCGATTGTGCCGGAGAGCACTACCTGACCGTCGGCGTTTTTGGGCGCGGAAGTCTGTTCGGTGGCGTTGCCGTTGTCGTTGGATTCGGGCGTCGAGGCGTTGTTCTGAGCCTGATTGTTGTTGCTACTGCCGCCGCAGGACGCGAGGAGTAGGGCTGACGCCGCAATGATGAGATGTGATTTTTTCATTTGCGTATGTGTTTTAGTTGTTGTGTTTTGTTTCGCGCAAATATATACAAAAAAGGACAATCCGCAAATGAATTGTCCTTTTTTTGATTTGACGGGTGAATTTTTTAGACGAAGATGCTCCTTACGAGGTCGAAGGTGATTGTGAAGAGTGTTTGGCCATCTCCGTATTCCGTAAATATGATGTCGTATGACGGATAGATGCCGACAGTGCCGAGCGGCCCGTCTCCAAGTGCTTCGTTTGCGGCATTATATACAATCATAGATTCGTCTTCAAAATCTTTGTAAACGTCGGGAAGGTTCAATTTTTTGACTTCCTTTATGTAGTTCAACGCTTCCTGCCGCGTTGCGCCGTTGGCTGTGATGGTGATGGTTACGATGTTGTCTGTTCCCACCCACGCACGGCGGAAGACTTCAAAGGAGGTCTTCTTGCCGTTGTACTTGACGAGCCATTGGTTGAAATAGTCGGGGTATTCTTCGGAGAGCCAGTAGTCGCCGAATTTCTTGTGGCTGTACAATGTCTCCGAAAGCGAGTACTCGCCCCAATAGTTGAAGTTTTTGGCTACTGTGCGGTAGTTTTCCTCGAATGTTCCGGCGGGCATGTAGTTGACGAGGGAAAGTTGGCGTGTTTCCTGGTATTGGTCGTCCCATCGGGAATGTTGCAGGCAGATGTAATTGTCGGTGAGCCAAATCTCTTCGAGTTTTTCGGGCGCATTCTCCGACAAAAAGTCGTATTCTCCTTCGTAGGTGACGTAATAGTAGTTACATTCAACGCCTTGTAGCGTGGTCTTGCCGCCAGAGTGAAGTTTGTAACCTACTTCATCTATGTACGAGGTCAGAGATACAGGCATCATCTCTTCCAGCATCCAATTCAGTATGGAATATGCCAAAGATGTTTCTTCGAGGCTCATTTCCAAGAATTTCTCTCTATTGTCGTATTCAAAGTGCCATGAGGAAGGTGCAGGCTCGTAGTTTTGGCGCTCGCCAAACTGGTCGTTGTAGAAGATGTAGCCGTTGTTTTTGCCATCGTCGCCAAAACAACTGTAATACAACGTGCTGCCTATGTAGGCGGTTGGTTTGCTGAGTGCCTCGTTGGTGAATAGCATTATGCTTCCGTCGGTGCCTTTGGCAAGGATGTGCGGATTGTCGTCGCCTGTGGAGAACGTGTAGATGCCGGCGGGGATGAGGGCTTTGAGTTTGTCGTAGTTGGTGAGGTCGAGGTAGTCCGCCAAATTGTAGGTGTTGACGGGGAACTTGTCGTAGAAGTCGGCGAGAGAGCCGGACGTGGCGTTGCTGTCCTGGCTGCCGTTGTTGTCGGTGGTCTGTCCGTTGTTGTTGGTCTGTCCGCCGTTGCCGTTGTTGTTGCCGCCGTTGTTGTCCTGATTGTTTTGGCCGTTGTTCTGTTCGGTCGAGTTGTTGGGGGTGAGGTCGTCGTCCTCTTCTTCGTCGCCGCAGGAGGCGAAAACCATTCCGGCTGTCAGCATTGCGCAGAGCACAAGGTATTTTATGCTTTTCATTGGCTTGTTGTTTATTGTTGAAAATTAGAATGTTATACTCCGGTAAGACGAACGAGGTCGAAGACAATCCTTACTGTCTTGAAACCGGCTACGACGTTGGAGTACGTAATTTCGTATGATGGGTAGATTCCTGTTTTGCCAAGGCCGAGGTCGCCGAGCGCTTCGTATGCGGCGCGGTAGGTGATTGATGTGGTGTTCGCTTTCTCTAATCTCTCCATCATTTCGTCAGTTAGGCCGATTTCTGCGCGCTGTTCGGGAGTGAGTTTTTGAAATTTCTCAAACTCCAACTGCGAGTCTTCGTAAACGTCGGGGAAGTTGAGCTCCTTGACCTTCTCAATGTAAGCTTTGATGTCTTCGGCAGTGGATTCGGTGCACTCTATTGTTATAGAGCATATTTGGTCTGTGCCTTTCCATGCGCGGCGTCCTACTTCAAAGGAGGAGATTGGACCTTCGTACCTTACGAGCCATTCGTTGAGGTAGTCGGGGTAGGCTTCCGACACCCAGTAGTTGCCGTATTTCTTGGTGCTGGTGAGGGCTTCGGCAATGGTGGTCTCGCCGTGTGCGCTGAACTCCTTGTTGATGGCCTGGTAGGTCTGTTCAAAGTCGCCGGCGGGTGGCATGTAACGGTCGAGGTTGCACCACGTGTCGCCGCCAAGCGCCTCGTAGGTGTAGTGTTGGAGGCAGATGAAATCGTCGGTGAGCCACCATTCCTGCACCTTTTCGGGCGCGCTATCTGCCATTATCCATTGTCCGTCGCCGTTGTAGGTAACGTAGTAGTAGTTGCACTCGATGCCGTTGAGTGTGGTCTTGCCCTCGGAGTGGAGCGTGAATTGCTCGTCGCCGTAATCAGAGAAGAACCACGGAATCAAATGTGTGGTGATGGCATCGTGGATTTTTGCGACGCGGCAGGCGTCCTTCTGGAAGACCGCTTGGAGCAAGTCCTCGCGGCTCTCGTATTCGTATTTGCAGAGGGACGGAGCGGGCTTGTAGTCCATCGACTTGCCAAACTGGTCGTTGTAGAACATGTAGGCGTTGTTTTTGCCGTCGTCGCCGTAGCTACTTGTGTAGAGCGACGAGCCGACGAAGGCGCATTTGGTAGTCAAGTCGCTCATGCTGAACACCATGATGCTGCCGTCGGTGCCTTTGCCAAGCACTATCTTGTCTTTGCCGTTGTTGCCCTCGGAGAAGACGTAGATGCCGGCGGGAACGAGCGCTTTAAATTGGTCGTAGTACTTGTCGTAGGATGTTAGGACGTTGTCTTGGAACACCGAGTATTGACTAATCGGGAATTTGGCGTAGAACTCTGCGAGGGAGCCGGGCTTGGCGTTGCTGTCCTGGCTGCCGTTGTTGTCGGTGGTCTGTCCGTTGTTGTTGGTCTGTCCGCCGTTGCCGTTGTTGCCGCCGTTGTTGTCCTGATTGTTTTGACCGTTGTTCTGTTCGGTCGAGTTGTTGGGGGAGAGGTCGTCGTCCTCTTCGTCGTCGCCGCAGGATGTGAAACCAATTCCGGCAGACAACATTGCGCATAGCACAAGGTATTTCATACTTTTCATAGGCTTGTCTTATTAAAGGGTTTACAATAGATTAGTATTTTTTTAACTACAATAATAACGCCGAAGATTGGGATAATGTTACAATAATTATTAACTTTGCACCCGGAAAAAAACAAAAAATCATATAAAAATTATGGCAAAGAAAGCACTCCTTATGATTCTCGACGGATGGGGAATCGGCGACAAGGGAAAGGGTGATGTCATCTATCAGACCCCGACCCCTTACATGGATTATCTCAACAGCAATTATCCTCACTCGCAACTCTTGGCTTGTGGCGAGAATGTTGGTTTGCCCGACGGTCAGATGGGCAATTCGGAGGTTGGACACCTCAACATTGGTGCAGGACGCATCGTATATCAGGACTTGGTGAAAATCAACCGCGCCTGCGCCGACAATTCTATTATGCAGAATCCTGAAATCAAGTCGGCTTACGGATACGCCAAAGAAAACGGCAAGAGCATCCACATTATGGGCTTGACTTCCACCGGCGGCGTTCACAGTTCGCTCGACCACCTCTTCAAACTCCTTGACATCGCCAAGGAATACGGCGTGAAGAACACTTTCGTACACTGTTTTATGGACGGCCGCGACACCGACCCGAAATCCGGCAAGGGTTTCATCGCCGACCTCCAAAAGCATATCGACACCATCGGCAACGGCTACATCGCATCCATCATAGGACGTTTTTACGCAATGGATCGCGACAAGCGTTGGGACCGCATCAAGGTTGCCTACGACCAATTGGTCAATGGCAAGGGTCTCGCTTGCAACGATATGGTGGAAGGAGTTCAGGGTTGCTACGACCGCCACACCGAGGAGCACAAGGACACCGACGAATTTATGGAGCCGTTGGTTAATGCCAATGTTGACGGCAGAATCAAGGAAGGCGACGTTGTAATCTTCTTCAACTACCGCAACGACCGCGCCAAGGAAATCACCATCGTCCTCACTCAGAAGGATATGGAGGAGCAAGGTATGAAGACCATCCCCGGTCTCCAATATTACTGCATGACTCCTTACGACGCATCCTTCACCGGCGTGCACATCTTGTTCCCGAAGGAGAACGTAACCGAAACCCTCGGCGAAATTATTTCAAAGAAAGGTCTTCGCCAACTCCATACAGCAGAGACAGAAAAGTATGCTCACGTAACGTTCTTCTTCAACGGTGGACGCGAGCAGCCTTACGAAAACGAAGACCGCATCCTCGTCAATTCTCCCAA
>JAGCRY010000133.1 GCA_017964465.1 Bacteroidales bacterium
ACGAGCGGGAATTGAATGAACTCGTCCGCCACGTGTTCGAGGAATTTGTTGTCTTCTTCGGTGCAGGGGTCGAGAGGACAGAGCGTTGAAAGGTTGTCTTGGAGATGCTCCATGTACGTCATGCCCGAAAGAATTGTGAGGATGTTGGGGAACGTCGCAATCCAACGGAACGACCACGATGCAATGCTGTTTTCGGGGCGACGCTCGCGCAAAATGTCCTGCACGTGAGTGGGAAGTTTTGCAAGTCGTCCGCCGAGGATGGGCTCCATCACAAAAATTGGGATATTCTTTTCGGCGAGGCGGTTGTAGAGGTATTCGGCGTCGGTGTTGGAGGGATTCACCTGCTTGGCGTGGTGCCAATCCACATAGTTCATCTGAATCATCACAAAATCCCATTTGTAGGTTTCGTGATTGTCCACCAAATAGTCAAAAACCTTGATGTCGCCGTGGTATGAGAATCCGAGGTTCTTGATTCTGCCCGCCTCGCGCTCTTTCATCAGGTAGTCGAGAAGTCCATTGTCCAAGTAACGCTTGGAAAATGTTTCCATGCCGCCGTTGCCAACAGCGTGGAGGTGCAGATAGTCGATGTAGTCAACTTGAATGTCTTTGAGCGATTTTTGAAAGATGGCTTTCGATGCCTCCAATGTCCACTGCTGCGGTGCAAAATTAGACATTTTGGTGGAGACAAAATACTTGTCCCTCGGGTAGCGGCTGAGAGCGATGCCCATCGCCGTTTCCGACATTCCACGGCAATACGCCGGCGAGGTGTCAAAAAGATTGACACCGTGTTCGATGGCGTAGTCAACGAGTTTGTTGACGGTTTCCTGGTCTATTTCGTCGCCGCTCTCGCGTGCGCTTTGGTTGCTTATGGTGGGGAGACGCATCATTCCGTAGCCAAGAATGGAGATTTTGTCGCCGGTCTTGGGGTTGGTGCGGTATGTCATTTTGTCGGTGGGGATGTTCTTTGATACCGACGTTGTTGTATCGGCTATTTTGCCAGTATTTACGACGTCCCCGCAGCTTGCAGATACGGCTGTAACCGCCGCCGCCGTGCCAGCCACTTTGAGGAAGTCGCGCCTGTTGATGTTGTCCATTTTGTAGTTTTTAGTTTATAGTTGAAAGATTAAAGAGTAAAGTTTGGCGTCCGCCGGATGGCAATTATTGTCAATTGTCAATTGTCAATTGTTTACATGTCTCCATGTACGAGGTTGCCTTCTACGTAGATTGCGGAGAATGGGCGGACGGGGCAGAGGTGTTCACATGCGCCACAACCAAGGCAACGTTCCGTGTCGATGGACGGGATTTTCACCTTTGGATTGTCGGGCAGTGGCACCATTGTGATTGCGCCTGAAGGACAGTGCTGTGCACAGTTGCCGCAGGATATGCCGTCTTTTTGTGGGAGGCAATTGTCCTTTACCCAAACGGCGTGTCCGGCGCGGATGGCGGTTTTTTGCTCGCGTGTGATTGGCGTGATTGCACCTGCGGGACAAACTTCGCCACATTTTGTACATTCGGGGCGGCAGTAGCCGTGTTCAAATCCCATTTCAGGCTGCATGAACGTGGAGAGCTTCGTGGAAGGCCTCAAAACTCCATTCGGACAGGCGGCAACACAGAGTTGGCAGCCGGTGCATTTGTTAGAGAATGAACTCAAACTCTTTGAGCCGGCGGGTTTTACGGGGATTTCGCGCTCGGGGATTTTTTTGTCTTCAATTACTGCAAGTCCGCCGTCTGTGGTCTTCTCTTGGGCGTGGAGCACCGACGTAGCCGCAAGTGTAATGCCTGTGGTGAGCATTGCGCGGAGTGTGGTGTCGGGCTTTGAGGCGGTTGATGGCTTGGGCTGCGATTTGGGCGCAAGGGCGAAGTGGATTGCGTCTTTCTTGCATTTGCCGAGGCAGTTCATGCATGAAACGCATCGTGAGTAATCCACAGTGTGTGTGGCGATGTCGATGCATGAAGATTTACAATTTTTCTCGCACATCTTGCAGTTGATGCACTTGGATTCGTCGATGCGGATTTTATAGAGCGAGAGTTTCGACAAGTAGCCGAGGACAGTGCCGACGGGGCAGATGTTGTTGCACCATGTGCGGCCGCCGCGCCATGCAAGTACCGTGAAAACCAGGAAAGTAACAATGGCGACGATGAACACCGGCATTGCTTTAATCCAAACTTCCTTCTCATAGAAGGCGTATGAATCATAATGTTCGGCGGCTTGGGCGAGGAGGTTGTTTACACCTATATAAATAGGCTGAAAGAGGTTCTGCACCATGCGTCCGTATGCGCTGTAGGGCGCGATGAGGATTGCGAGTCCGTTCAGCCCGACTAAGAGCAACACAACGAACACTCCAAGCACCGAAAATCTCAGGATTTTGTTTTCTTTGGAGAATGAAAAGCGGTTTTTCTTGAACCGTGACGCAATGTTTGAAACTGCGTCCTGATATGTTCCAGCCGGACATATCACGGAACAATAGATGCGCCCGCATAGGAGCGTGAGGGCAATGACGATGAGTATTGCGACGATGTTGAGCCCCAGGACTGCTGGCAGGAATTGAAGGTCTGCCATCCATGAAAGCCACACGTGTAACGCTCCCGTGAAGTCGAGGAACATCGCCGTGATGCACACGAGGAAGATGATTCCAAGGATTTTACGTATTGTTTTCAGCATGATTGATTGTTTGTTTGATGTTTGTTTGATGTGTTTGATTCTGCAAATTTATGCAAAAAAAATGGATTTGAAAACCACTTTCAAATCCATTAGACTTAATATTTGTGAAATAGTTTAGTTCTTGTTGAATTTCATTTCCAAATCCACAAGCCTGTCGCCTGGAGATGGTATAAATAGTGTGAGATTTTTGGATGTAATGTCCTTTACAATCATTATTTCGGCGGGCTGATTGTCAAACAGCGTAATTATCGTGTCGCCTGTAACCCTCCATGTGCCATATTGCACGTCAGTGCCTGTTATGTGTATCTGAATTTGTTTGTTGTCGTTGAAGGATATGCTGAACGCATTTACCTGCTGCTTGCAGAGGGCTTGGTATTCTTCTTTGATTTTGTCGGGGGTGCAGTTTTCGAGGTCGGCCTTGAGCTGTTTTTCTTGTTCGAGGAGTTCCTTCTGCTTGTCGGCTGATTTGGTGGAGTCGAGCTGATGGTGCAGCAGCTCGATAGCCTTGTTGGTGGATTCCACGTCTTCTGCTGCGGTGGCGGCGCATACCGAGTCGAGTTTGGGTATTTCACATTTTTGCAGCGTCCAGGAGCCCATGAGCTGGGTTTCGAGCGGGTTGGAACACGATGCCAGCATTATCGCCGCTGCCGCTGTTGTTATTATGTTGACAATCTTCATTTGTATGTCGCGGTTTTAGTTTACTTTGGTGAATATCAGTTTGGTGATTATGGAATTGTTGTCCACTTTTTCTGTTACAACGATGATGAGTTGGGTGGGCGTTATTTCCTGAATCTGCACGATGTCGTATTGATTGACATTTACGGGTTTTAGCTTCAGGTACTTCGACTGCGGGTCGTATTCCCAGCTGCCTTGTTCAGGTGTGTCGGTGTAGCCTGTGCGGGTGAAAGTCTTGTCGGCATTGAAGGTGAGGCTCACCCTGCTGATGAGCGATGTAATCATCTCCTGAAGTCTCAGGCTGTCTTCGTGGGTGGCGCGGAATTGGTTGTCGGAGTAGTCGGTCATCTGCCAATGACCAACGAGTGCGCTTTCGCTTTTCTTGAGGTCGGGGCTGAGTTCTATCTTAATGTTGGAATTGCCGAGCGAGTTTTGATAGTTTGCCTGCTGATTGAGGGCTTCGCGGTTTTCCTGTTTCATACCGCCGTTGACGAGGATAAACAATATCACCGCAATCACAGCAAGGCTCACGAAGAATAGGTTTCTGTAAAGTTTTTCTTTTTCGGATGGCAACTGCGCATTCTTGTCGGCTTTTTTGGACTGAGGCTTGGGCTGCGAGGTCTGTTTTTTGCCGTATTCGTCTTTTTTCTTGGTTGCAGGTTTAGACAGCTCTTTGTAGTTGCGCTTGAATAGGTCGCTGATGTCGCTGAGTGCTGTGTTGAACGGCTGCGACGCCCCGTCTATCCACACGTGTTCATCAAGAAAGAAGTCGGTGAGGATGTTTTTGGGGAGGTTTTCAGCCACGAATGGCACTACGGTGATGCACTTCTGCTCGCATTGGCGCAGAAGGTCAGCCATTTCGGGGTCGTTGAGGGAGTCGTTGGTTACTACGGCAACCACGGCTTCGGGTATTTCGCCGTCTTCGTCTATCCATACCGCGCCCACAGTGTTTTTGAAACCGGCTTTGCGGAGTGTTTCGGAGATTTTGTTGGCTGCGTCTTTGCCGTCGTGTGAATATGTGATGAGTGTTTTTTCCAATTTTTTGTTATTTAGTTTTTGGTGTAGGTGATTACCGTTTTTGATTGAGTGGCTTTGTCTGGCTCAATGTATGTGAATCCGCTTGCAGAAAGCTCGCTGAGTTTCATATTGACGGTCGATTTGTTTTCCTTGACGAGTTTTAGCACCATAGTCTCGCCTTCCTCGCCTTCCTCGCCGAATACTTCCCAAGAGCCTTTGGTGGTGACGCCGCTGATAGTTTCCTGCATTGAGCCGTCGGCATTGAGGACGAGCACCGTGGATTTTTTGAGGTCTTCCATGGCTTGTTGCCAAATTTCTGTTTCATCGGCAGACATCTTGCGGTCGGTGGTGATGGACGATATTTTGAATTCGCCGGTGAGCATTGCTCTTGGTGTCTGCTTGCACGAGATGAGCGATGTAGCCGCCAATATCAGTGCCATTACTATAAGTGTTGCTTTAATTTTCATGGTCGTTTTTTTTGTTGTTATAATATAGCGCAAATTTAGCAAAAAATCGTGATTCAAATTATGTTTGGTGAAAAAAATGCATTATTTCTTTCGTTTTTGCGGTCATTTGGCGCTGTCGTCGGTGATGATCGACTTTGCCGATGTTGCTGTGATAGACGACAATATCGTTGTGATGCTTGCGAGTGTGTCTATCAGTTGCGTGTGTACTTCGTGAGTGGCTGACACTGCCTGATGGTCGTCGTTCCAGAGCCTCTTGATGTGCGACATTCGGAGCGATTCGGTGTTGTGCCGCGTGAGTTCTATCGCCTGCGCCACCGACGCAATTTGTTTGGCGTCGTGCTTTTCTATTGCGGTAAACAGCTCTCGGAAGTGGTTGTTGATAGCCCAGATAAACACCTTGATTTCCGATACGCCTTCGGTGGAGAAGGTCATGTCGAGCCGGCACAGCTTGTCGTACAGCGGCACGAGTCCGCCCATTATGGTTTCCAAGATGCGTTCCAATTGTTCGAGCACCGACATTATGCCGTATATCTGTTTTGAGGTGGATTGCTGTATGTCTTTGCGCCCCACGATGAAGAGGTATTTGCTCACCTCCTCCTGTACGTACTTGAATGTCTGTTGCTTGTCCGCGAGCCTTTTGAGGGTCTTTTGGTTGAGCCGCTTGGCGTCGATATTGTCGGGGTTGTAATCTTCAAAAACTATGGTCGCCTTGTCGAATATCCTCGAACACAGCTTGATGAGCATTGCGGTTTCCGATATTGACGATTCTATTGCGGTCTGCGGCACGGAGATTACGTTGTGGTCGATGTATTTGAGGTATCCCGATGTCTTCACCTTGTCTTTGGAGGAGGATGGCTTGACGGGTTTTACCCATTTTTCGATTATCTTCACAAACACGCCGCAGAATGGCAGCAGTACGAATGCCTCGCCGATATTGAAGATAAGGTGTATGTTGGCTATTCGGCGTTCTGGCGAACAGGCAACAGCGTTGCATACCCATTCGATGAACGCCACCATCAATGGCATCAGCAGCATGAATATCGCCGCGCCGGCGCATTTGGTGAGTACGTGCGCCATCATTGTGCGTTTGCTCTGCGTGGTGCCGCCCACAGACGCGATGACGATGAGCAGACAAGTGCCGAGCGTAGAGCCGATTACGAGCGGGTATGCTTGCGAGATGTCGATGAGTCCCTCCTTGGCAAATACCATCAAAATGCCTGCAAACATTCCCGTGCTCTGCATGATGCAGGTGCCGATGGTGCCGACGAGGAGTCCGAGGATAGGATTGTCAGCGGAGGCTATCGCGTTGGTAAATTCGGGTATGTCTTTGAGTATCGACACCGACTTGCCGAGCAGTTGCATTCCGAAAAATACAAGGCCGAATCCGAAGATTGCGTTTCCAGTGTCGCGGAGACTGTCTTTTTTGCTCGACTTCATGAAAAATCCCGCAATGACCGGCACGATGGCGTATCCTGCCACATCGAAGGCGATGATTTGGCTTGTTACCGACGAGCCGATGCACGCACCAAGTATCACTGGCACGGTCTCGGCAAATTTCATTATGTTGGCCTCCACGAAGCTCATGAGCATCACTGTGGTGGCGCCCGTCGATTGCGTGATTACCGTTACGAGTATTCCAGTGAACATCATCTTGAAGTTGCTGGAATTGAATTTGGTAATCAGCACCCTGATATAGTCGCCGAGTCCGCTCTTGAGCGCGTTGCTCATTAGCTCCATGCCGTATAGGAAGAATACGAGACCGCCTAAGATGCCTGTTATGAGCGAAAACCACTCGATAGAAGTTCCCATAATTTTTTAAGTGTAATAGTCAATTGTAAGCCAGCCTTGTTTTGCTATCTCGCGAGAGCCGACACCTTTTC
>JAGCRY010000134.1 GCA_017964465.1 Bacteroidales bacterium
ATCCGCTCAACAATCTTATTGAATTGTTGCGTCCATATTACGGCACGGCGGGCAAGGACTATGACAGTTTCCTCGAAAGGTTGTCCGAAATTGCGAACATCTACGACGCGATAAATATCAAATACACCTACAAGCCTGCCGAGACCGACGAGGACAGCAAAATTACGGTCATCAACAGTGAATCGCAGGTTATGATTGAAAAGTCTCACGTCACCGCAATCGCCGACAAGATTTCGCGCCTTCGTGAGACCATAATACGATGATTATTAAACCTTTATTTGCGTGATATGAAAAGACTTACCGCTATAATATCCATATTTGCAATGCTTTTGGCGTTCATGATGCCGCGCGTTGCGAGCGCACAGGCGGACACGTTGTTGCGTTTTTGCGCCAGTCATATCCCGTCGTCCTACATCAGTGACGGACAGGTCTATCAGACACCGATTTCTGCCGACGAGACGGCGGAGTTCCATGTCACATTCTATGGCGGCAGTACCTACCGGCTTGCGGCTTGCAGCGGTTTGCAGGACGGAAACCTCGTTTATACTGTCTATGATTCGGAGCGCAACGAGTTGTTGTGTAGCGCCGACCATAAGAACGCGCCATATTGGGATTTCAAGTTTGGCTCCACGGTCGATTGCCTCATAGAGGCGCGGCTGAGCGATATCGCGCCCGACAGCGGGTTTGCGATACTCCTGATTGGATTTAAGAATTGAACCCATAACTAACCATTTTTCCATAATAACCACTCACAGACCTATCAGCACGAAATGAGCGAGAGTATCTTGAAGGCATTGATGCAATTGTTTGCAATCTTGGCGGCTTCTAAGGAAGGCGACCAAGAGGCTACTCATGCCATTGTGGAAGGTTTTCTGGGGCACGAGTTGCGCCATGACCTTGTAGGCGGCTATATGAAATTGTATCGGTCTTTGTATGAGCAGCTTAGGATTCGCAATTCTTCCGGCAGCAAAGTCATGAAGGTTTTGTCGTCGAGCAGCACTAAGGTACTCGTCATTTGTGACGCTATCAATAAGGAACTCGTTCAGCGTCAGAAGATTGTGCTGTTGGTCAGGATGCTCGAATTTCTCAGGAATGGAACGCCCGACGTAAATTCTCAGATGCAACTCGATTTCGTTCAGGCGATTGCGCGTGGTTTTAATGTGCCGGAGGCTGAGTTCACGGGTTTGAGGGATTTCGTTTTGAAGTCTTCATCGATGCAAATTCCTGAAAGTGAGAACCTTTTGATTGTTGACAGCGATTATGGTTTCCATAGTGATGTCGTGAAGCACATCTACAGCGAAAACCTTGGCGAACAGATTCTTTTCTATAAGGTTGTGTCTGTGAACATGTACCTGTTCACTTTTGTCAATGGTCAGGAAGTTTCCATGAACGGCACGGCTCTCAATCCCGCCCGCATACACGTCATGTCGCTCGGCTCGTCAATTAGAGGCCCGAGGTTCAAGAAACCAATTTATTACAGCGACATTGTGAGTGCCTACAACATCGACACTAACAAGGGGCGCATCGTTTTTGAAGTTGACAAGATTGAATACAAGTTCCCGAATGGCGCGTATGGTCTCCATTCCATGAGTTTCATGGAGAAAAGCGGCAAACTTGTGGGCATCATGGGTTCGTCAGGCGCGGGCAAGACAACGCTTTTGAATGTCTTGAACGGCGTTTCAAAACCATCTTCGGGTCATGTTTGGATAAATGGTATCGACATCCACAATAATAATGGAGAACTCGACGGCTTGATTGGTTATGTGTCGCAGGACGACCTCTTGATTGAGGAACTCACTGTGTTCCAGAACCTTTATTATAGTGCGAAGCAGTGTTTTGATAATTACACGCGCCCGCAGCTTTACCGCAAAGTTCTCAAACTCTTGAAATCTCTCGGACTCTATGAAATCCGCAATATGCAGGTCGGCAACCCGTTGAACAAGCGTATTTCCGGCGGACAACGTAAGAGGCTCAATATTGCCATGGAGCTTATCCGAGAGCCCTCCATACTTTTCCTCGACGAGCCTACGTCGGGTCTGTCGTCGCGTGATTCCGAGAACATTCTCGACCTTCTGCGCGAACTCACAAACAAGGGAAAACTTGTTTTCCTCGTCATCCACCAGCCTTCGAGCGAGATTTTCAAGATGTTCGATTCATTGATAATTCTCGACACTGGCGGCTACCTTATATATAAAGGTGATCCCGTCGAAGGCATCACTTATTTCAAGTCGCGCATACGCCAGGCGAATTGGAACGATTCGGAGTGCCAGACTTGCGGCAATGTCAACCCCGAACAGATTTTCAATATTGTTGAGAGCCACGTCATCGATGAGTATGGCAATGTCACGCAGCAGCGCAAAGTCCAGCCAAAGGAATGGAATGAGTATTTTGAAAAAGTGTCGAGCGTGGAAAAGAAAAAGTCGATGTACGTCAAGCACTTGCCCAAAGTCGGCTTCAAGATTCCTGACCGTCTCGGGCAGTTTATGATTTTCATGAAACGTGACGTCCTCGCCAAGTTTAGCAATGTGCAATATGTCTTGATAAACCTTTTAGAGACGCCACTGATTGCATTATTGCTTACATACATCATCAAATACCGCAACATTTCCCGAGATGCGGGCGGCGATTATGTGTTCTTGAACAACAGCAATTTGCCGGTGTATATATTTATGTCAGTGATAATTGCGATATTTGTGGGCTTGACTGTGAGTGCGCAGGAAATCATCAAAGACCGTGCTGTGCGAAAACGTGAACAGTTCCTCAATCTCAGCGACGGCGCGTATATGTTGTCGAAGGTTGTGATATTGCTGTTCATGTCTGCATATCAGGCGTTTACGTTTGTGGCGATTGGAAATTCGATATTGGAGATTCACGGCATGTACTTCAAATATTGGCTGATGCTGTTTGCAGTGTGGGTAAACGCCAACATCATGGGTCTCAATATTTCCGACGCCTTCAAGACCACCGTAACTATCTATATATTAATACCTTTCCTGATTATTCCACAGATAATGCTGACGGGCGTTTTGGTAAGTTTCGACAAATTGAACCCCACAATTTCCCGCCCTGGCGTTGTGCCGCTGTATGGCGATGTTTTTGTGGCGCGTTGGGCGTATGAAGGATTGGCGGTTGAGCAGTTTGTGGGCAATGAGTATGAGCGACCGATTTACAAATATGAAAAACAGATGCAGAGCGCGATTATGAAGCGTGATTTCTGGCTCAAGCATCTTGAAAATAAGGTTTCAAACTACGCCCGCTATTCCTCGGACACTGCGAGCCGCTCAGTCATAGAAAACGACCTGCTCACGCTCCGCAATGAAATTTCACAGGAAATCTATGATGTGCCGGATGTACGTCCAACCTTCTCTGTTGACAGCCTGACATATCAGCTTTGTAATCAGGGACTTATGGACAGGGTTCAGGAGTATTTTGATGAACTCCGGCGTTATTATATCCGTCAGTTCAAGGATGCAAGCCGCGAGCGTGACAATTACATTTCTGAAAAGCAGCAGACCCCCGAACAGCGCGAGGCATACATAAACCTCAAGCGTGACTATCACAACGAATCTCTTTCGGATTTCGTGACAAACAACCGCGAGACTGAGCGCATCATGGAATACAACAACCGCATTTATCAAAAGGCAATCCCAATCTACATGGATCCTCACCACAAGTGGCTCCGTGCGCATTTCTATGCGCCGAGGAAACGTTTTGCAAATTGGTACGTGGAGACATATTGGCTCAATCTCTTGGTCATTTGGGGGCAGAGTCTGTTTTTGTATTTGATGCTCTATTTCCGTGTAATGCAGAAAGTCCTCGACCGAGTAGGCGAGTTTGTAGCAGAACGCAAGCGTCGCCGTGAGAAGAAGGTCATCAGCCGTGGTACCGACGAATCAAAGAGCGCACGGCGACGCAGAAAAGCGTTCCAGGATTTGAAGATTTGGAG
>JAGCRY010000135.1 GCA_017964465.1 Bacteroidales bacterium
CAAAAGAAATTAACGTTAAAAAACACAGAATACTATGGAATTATTGAAAGGAAAAGTCGCACTCATTACCGGTGCGGCACGTGGCATTGGCAAGGCTCTTGCCCTCAAATTTGCCTCCGAGGGCGCAAACATCGCCTTCACCGACCTCGTTATCGACGACAACGCCAAGGCTACCGAGGCTGAAATCGCAGCACTCGGCGTGAAGTGCAAAGGTTACGCTTCAAACGCCGCCGACTTTGAACAGACTCACAACGTTGTTGAGGCAATCCAAAGGGAGTTTGGCGCTATCGACATCCTCGTAAACAACGCCGGCATCACAAAAGACGGCTTCCTCATCAAAATGACTGAGGCTCAATGGGATGCAGTGCTCACCGTAAACCTCAAATCCGCCTTCAACTTCTCGCACGCTGTTGTACCCGTAATGCTCCGTCAGCGCAAGGGCAGCATCATCAATATGAGTTCCGTTGTAGGTGTTCACGGTAACGCCGCACAATGCAACTACTCCGCATCCAAGGCAGGTATGATTGGTCTTGCAAAGTCAATCGCTCAAGAATACGGCAAAAAGGGCATCCGCGCAAACGCAATCGCCCCGGGCTTCATCATCACCGCAATGACCGCCGCTCTCTCCGACGAAATCAAGAAAGAATGGTGTGAAAAGATTCCGCTCCGTCGTGGCGGCACACCCGAAGACATCGCCGAAGTTGCCCTCTTCCTCGCCTCTGATATGTCCTCATACGTTTCGGGTCAGGTAATTCAGGTCGATGGCGGTATGAACATGTAATTTTCCTGCGACGCCTTACGGCATCGAGGATTTTTTTTAACGAAAATTACCATCAATTTCACCAAAAATTACCGTCAATTTTTCTTAGAATTGACGACAGAAATTGATGGTAATTGACGAATAAATTGACGGTAATTTTCGTTTAAAAGAAAAAACTGCCGCAAGGCAGTTTCCTGAACAACATTTTGTTTAACGTTCAAATCAACAACTATGGGATGGTTTTCTAACTTATTTGGTGGCAAGAAGAAAGAGGTGGCGAACAGCATGGTTTCGGGCATGAAGGGCGCATTACGCGAGTCGGGCGTATCTTCAAAGATGCAGAAGGGCCGCGTGAACACTAAATTGCTCAACGCTCGCCAAACGCCGGACATGAAAGGCAAGGTGCTTTTCAAACTCAAAAAGCACACAATTGTCAACATCAAGGGTCTTTTCAATGATTGGTACTTGATAAACACCGAACTCGGCGACGCCTATTGCATGAAGGAATACATCGACAAAATGGACATCGTCGAAAAACTCCTCGTCAACGCCGAAGTATTGAACGTGAGGTCATACTACAGCACCGACAGCACAATCATCGGCAAGGTCTATCGTGGAAACATAATCATCAAACTCGGCAGGTTCGGCGACTGGTATAGTGTTGATTATAAAGGAAATACGGGATATGTTCACGGCAACTACGTGACACTTTTACAGGATGGAGACAAGCCCGCACCAACCGCACCGACCACAACAAACCCAACAAACACCACCGAAGAACAGCCAAAGGTATATTTCCATTCTCGCCAAGACCTCGCCGCTGTGCCTCTCGCGCCTCAAAACCAACTTTCGCCCGAAGGTCAGGACAAGTATGGAAAAGTGGCTGTGAAGACTTGGAACAACTTTGGCAACCTCGTTTCGGTGATTGCAAACGAACTCGGCATCGAAGTGGAGATTGCGCTCGCGGTGATTTGCGTAGAGAGCGGCGGCAGCGGCTTCAGCAACGACGGCAAGATGATAATCAGGTTTGAAAACCACGTGTTCCACACTTACTTCGGCTCAAAGTCGGAGAACAACCAAAAGATTTTTGACGAGCATTTCACCTTCAACACCAAGAAACGCCGCGACGACCACAAGTACCGCGCCAACAAGTCAGCCGAATGGCAGACGAGCCACACGGGACAGGCTGCGGAATGGGAGTCGTTTGAGATTGCGCGTCAGATTGCAGAGACCGAGGCGATGTACTCCATCAGCATGGGTGCGCCGCAGGTTATGGGCTTCAATTTCAAGATGATAGGCTACAATTCCGTTCAGGAGATGTTTGCGGCGTTCACCAAGGACATCCGCTATCATATAATGGCGCTCTTCGACTTCTGCAACGCCAACGGCACACGAATCCAATACCTCCTCACACGCGACTTCCTCTCATTCGCCAAAGCTTACAACGGCCTCACCGCGCCCGAGGCTTACGAACAGAGGTTGCAGCAATATTATGAGATTTACAAGAACTTGTTAAAAAACAGGACATTAGCATAAACCACTTACAGCGAGGCTTCCATACCAAAAATGATTAGCACCATAGTTTCAGACTATCCTTGGTATTATACTGCGGCGTGCATCGTCTTTGCGGCGGTGCTTGCCGCAGTGTCATACTACCGCAACAAAAAATTCGCCGAATTTCCGCCGTACCGAGTTTGGATGTTGGCGGCGTTCAGGTTTTTGGCGATGTTGTTGATAGCGATGTTGCTATTGGACATCTTCATCCGACGCACCACGCAGCGCACCGAAAAACCCGTACTCGCCATCGCCGTCGATAATTCAGAATCGATGTTGATGCGCGGCTCGCAGGCGGCGGACTCGATGCGCGGCTTCAAATCTGCATTGTCGTCAATGGCGGACAATCTGTCGGAGAAATACAATGTGAGAATTTTTGGTTTTGGTGACAACTGCAATCTCACTGACGTTCAGTCGCTTGCCTTCCACGACAAATACACCGACTTTTCATCGATGTTGGAGACTATGCACTCCACGCTCTACAACACCAACACCGGCGCACTCGTAATCTGTTCCGACGGAATCATCAACCGTGGACAAAACCCCGTGTACGCCGCCACGTCGCTCGGCAAAAAAATCTACACCGTAACTCTCGGCGACACAACATCTTACAAAGACCTTTCAGTCTCAAAATGCATCTATAACGAGACGGCTTTCATCGGCAACGAGTTCCCGATTGAAGTATCCATAAACGCCCGAATGTTGAAGGGCAGCACCGCAATTTGTGAAATTCGTCATAAAGGCAAACAAATCTTCCGCGAAACCGTAAACATCGGCTCTGACGAATTTACACACCAACTTTCGACCACAATCAAGGCTTCCGAAAAGGGGCTACAAAAATATTCTATCGCCATCGTACCCGTTGACGGCGAAATCACCACGACCAACAACACCCGCGAAATCCTCGTTGATGTTGTTGACGACAAACATAAAGTCCTCATACTCAGTTCGATGCCTCACCCCGACATAGCCGCCGTGCGCAACGCCCTGTCCTACAACCGTGGAATGGACATCGAGGTAGCCGACATTGATGGCTTCAATAAGCAACTCTCCGCCTACAACCTCGTCGTGCTCGTCCAAGTGCCGTGCATTGGCAGACCCGCCGACCAAATCATCAAGGAAATCAAATCCAAAAACATCCCCGTACTCCACATCCTCGGCTCAAAAACCGACTTCAACAAGTTCAACGAACTCGCGCAATGCCTCACCGTCGCCATCAAGGGCAACAATTTTGAGGAGGCGGGCTACACGGGCAACCTGCGTTTTTCGCTGTTCAGCACTGAAAACGGCACTGAGGAATTTCTCTCAAAAGTGCCGCCGCTATATTGCGCTTTCGGCGACTACAAACCTTTGGCGCAAACACATATTCTTGGCAATCAGGTAATTAAAGGCATCCACACCGACAAGCCGCTCATCGCAATATCCGACCCCTCAAAATCTCGCAGCGCGGTGATTGCAGGCGAAGGCATTTGGAGATGGCGTGTAGATTGTTACCGTCGCTACCAAAACCACGAAAAATTTGACCTCCTGATTTCGCGCCTGTGCCAATTTCTCCTGACCCGCGCCGACCGTGAACGCTTCACAGTATCCACACGCCGCATCTTCAACGAAAACGAGCCGGTATATTTCAACGCCAAGGCACTCGACGAAATGCTCGAACCTGCCACCGACGCCACGGTATCCCTCGACCTCGCCGACAGCACCGGCAGGACCACGACATACAAATTTGACTCCCACGGCGCAAGTCATTACCTCCGCATCGACAACCTCGCCCCCGGTCAATACACCTACAAGGCGACCGCCAACATCGCCGGCAAGACCTTCACAAAATCGGGAATTGTTTCTGTAATGGAAATCAAGACCGAGGC
>JAGCRY010000136.1 GCA_017964465.1 Bacteroidales bacterium
AGATAGAAAAAATGGAAATAAATCTTCTTATCCCACAATAATTAAAAACATAGTTTTCCCAAACAATCTTGTTCCACGTTTTGATATGCTCAACAAAGTGTGGAAAAGTTTTTATAACCATAATTGTGTGGTAGTCAGTGGTATTGGCGGCAGCGGAAAAACGTCTTTGGCATATCTGTACGCAAAGGAACAGAATTTTAATAATGTTGCCTGGGTAACAGTCAACGGCAAAATTGAAGACGCCTTTTTGGAAAAAATGGCAGAGATATTATTTGAAGGGGAAGAACAAGAACGATTTATACAAAATCAAAATAAACCAGTAAAACTTGCAATAGTTAAAAACAAATTATCAAACATTAAAGGTAAAAATCTACTTGTGTTGGATGTCAACACAAACAATGAAACAATAAAGCAAGAGATTAACACACAAATATATAAATATCTCCCCTCTGACAATTGGAAAACACTTGTATTAACGCGAGCAATTGTCAAAAATAAAAACCGTTTTGCGTTCATTGAGATGGACAAAATGACGGGAGAAGACGCCAAAGAATTGTTTTTAAACAATTATGATGGTTGTATAAAATTTTCGGATGACCAACTCGACATTATTGTAAATGAACTTTATTACCATCCGCTTTTGATAGAGCAAACTGCAATTGCGGTTTTCAATAGCCAAGAACAAGATGCAGACGAAGTACTAAACAATATAAAAGGAAACAAGGTAAAAAACAAGCGAACAGAAGAAATATTAGGCGGATTAGCAATCGAAGAAAAGGAAATACAAGATATATACACATATCTTATCAACCTATGTAACATAGAAAATCTTTCCACCGACGAAGTAAAAAATCTCGCCGTTTATGTCACTTGGCCCAATGAACCAATCGCCAACGAAGTAATCGAAACTCTTTTGCCAGATAGCAAAGAAACTATCGATTCCCTTGTAGAAAAAGGAATTCTTTCCCATAACGACTACCAATTCTCCATCCACAGCCTTATGGCTGACGTAATCCGTGAACAAATCAACATCAAAGAATTTGACTACACAGCATATCTTGACAATGTCGACAATATGCTGATTGACGAAATAAAAAAAGTCGCCTTGCACAATTACTCCAAATGCATCGCAAGTAGTTTTATCAACTACGGAATTTGTGGAGATATTGTTTTGTTCATTAATTTTCTCAATCAATTGCGTGCCAACAATGATGTCATTTTCTATCAACTGCCAATGCCAGAATTATATCATTTAGCAAACCAATTTGAGAAAGACGCAGAACCATACGATTTAGCCCACTTGTATAATTCCATAGCGAGAGTTGAGGAGTTCAAAAACAATTTTTCCGATGCAAAAATGCATTATGAAAAGGCATTGGAAGTAATAGAAGGTGCAGAAGAAAATGAGAATTTATTGAATCTTAAAGGCGCATTACTTCAAAACCTTGCAATGCTCGAAGTTAACCTTGGCGAGACCGATTCCGCAAAAAAGCATTATGAAGAAGCGGTGGAAATATTTAGGAAACTGCCGGAAACGCCGGAGTATTTGAATAGTTTGGCAACTACCTTAGGCAACCTTGCAGGTCTCAAAAAAAAACTTGGCGAGACTGATTCCGCAAAAAAATATCGTAAAGAAGCGATTGAAATAAGAAGACAACTGCCGGAAACACCGCAGTATTTGTACTTATTATCAAAAGACATCAACAACCTTGCATTTCTCGAAGAAAAACTTGGCGACACCGCTTCCGCAATAATGAATTATGAAGAAGCTGTAGAAATAAATAGGAAACTACTGAAACTGGCGAAAACGCCGAAGTATTTGGATAGTTTGGCAAGGTCCCTGACTAACCTTGCTGTGCTCGAAGAAAACCTTGGCGAAACCGATTCCGCCAAAAAGCATTTTGAAGAAGCGGTGGAAATAAGAAGGCAACTGCCTGAAACACCGGTGTATTTGGATAATTTGGCAAACTCCATTGGTTTTCTTGCAATGCTTGACGCAAAACTTGGTGACATCAATTCCGCAAAAAAACATTTGGAAGAAGGATTGGAAATAGCGCGACGAAGTGGAAATGATAAATATATTAGGTCCTTTGAAGAACGTTTGCTAAACTCCTAAAAATCCTCAATAACCTTATACCTTTTCACCGACGGGAAGAATAGCATTTTTTGTTTGATTTGGCTGATGACGTTTTTTTCTTCTTTGCCGAAATTGTGGCGGTTGTCTTGCTGGTAGTTGACATGGAAATCGTACTCCGTCGGCTTCTCAGACCAGCGGGTGCCGGGAAATTTCTTGCATTTTATGTCGAGTTTATGGGTCTTTGTGTCCATGGAGAACATGAAGACACGACCGACGTCATTGAACTCGTCCTTGGACATTATCGTTACACGCTTTTTGGTGTTTGATATGACTTGGGTAGGGGAATAGTCCTTCATGACGGAATCAATGACATTCCGCGCGGGCTTGAGTTCCTCGCTGAGCACCAAGTCGCTTGCAGGCTCCGCAATTTTCGTCGGACCCATCATTTGAGCCACAAAAATTCCGACCGCCACAAGGATTCCAAATACCAATATGCCTGTTATCAAAGTCATGCTAACATTCGGGATTAAAAAAAGTGTTGTACATGATTTTCCATGCAAAAATAATGCCCTCCACGCCGTTTATGCAACATTTCCGCATATTTTTGATACGTTTTTGAAACTCCATTCTCGAATGAATGGCTTAAATTTGCAGTCAGAAAACTCAAAAACGACTCAAATTTATTGCTATATAAAATCAACACTTAGATATGAAACAATTTTTTTTAGTTATTTCATTTTTTCTGACGGCGTTTGCGAACTGCGTGTTTGCACAACAGCCGCAACGCCGTCCTATTGATAATAAACACCCGATGTGGTTCATCCACGTGGATGTGTGGTATCAGGCGGATCCTCAAAAAATCATCGACCTCATACCCGACGACATCAAGCCGTATGTGTGCCTTAACCTGAGCCTTTCGTGCCAATACGACAAGGACAAGAACGTCTATAAAATGCCGCAACAGGCCGTGCGCACCTACAAATCGTGGGCTACGGTCTGCCAGCAAAACGGTATGTGGTTTTCATGCCAGCCAGCCAGCGGCGGCCACACACACATCCAGGACAACGACATCGAAACCTTTGAATATTTCTTCAAACAATACCCCAACTTCCTCGGATGGAACTACGCCGAACAGTTTTGGGGCTTCGACGAGGGCGGCGACATGAGTTCCTCGCCGCAGTCCACAAGGTTGGCGTTGTTTGCAAAACTCGTGGAGATGTCCCACAAATACGGCGGTCTCCTCACTGTCTCGTTCTGCGGCAACGTATGGAGTCACGCGCTCAACCCCGTCGGAATGATGAAACGCGAGCCAAAACTCTTTGAGGCTTGCCAGAAATACCCCGAGGCTATCCTTTGGCTTTATAAATACACCACGTCGAGTTGTTTCTACAACAACGAGAGCGTTTCATTCTCGCCGTTCATCAGCGGCCTCGCCAACAATTACGGCGTCCGTTACGACAATTGCGGCTGGAACGGAGCGTTGGACGGAATCCTCGGCGAAAAGCACGGCAAGACCTACCCCGCGTCGGCTGGCGTAGGCACTGTCCTGGAACAGACCGGCATCAACGGCGGCGCAGTTTGGGACGGACCCGAATTGACTTGGCGCGAAGAGTGTTTCCACGAGGTATGGCAGTCGGACGCTGAAGGTGGCTACAAACGCAGAAACTGGGCGCAGTTTGACAATTTCAAGGGCGTCTGGGCTGATATGTTCCGCAAAATCATCGACGGCACTGTGTACATCCCGAGCCGCAAGGAGGTAATTGACCGTATGAAAATCGTTGTAATCAACGACATCAACGACGGCAACGACGAGCAAAAATACGCCGCTTGGGGCGACCTCTACGACGGTCTCTACAAACAGGACGACCCTTTCAACCGTGGCAACGGTCAGTGGATGGACAATTTCTGTTATTTCAAGAAGACAGGACGTTACGCCACAATTCCAATCTGTATCGGTCTGTACGACGACCTCGCAAAGTCGATTCCCGTACAAGTGAAAAAATCCGAATACAAGACGCGCTGGGCTAATCAGGCTGCAAAGGTTGCGGATTTTGACGCTCAATACCCCGAAATCTCCACGGGCGACCTCTTTGTGGCTCGCACCGGCAATCAACTTGTGGCTTACACCCCTTACACTTATCTCAACAAGAAGACCACGGCTCAGGCATCGATTCCGTTGCAGTACAACACCTGCGACGAATTGACGTTGAATTTCAACAAGTTGTCGGGCGGTCTGGTGCGCGAGTATGGCGATCATATTGACTTTTATCTCAACAACTTCCGCACCGACACCACCACAGCGCGTGAAGACATCATTACTATAAAAGGCGCAAAGTCCCAGCCGACTTTCACGCTCACCAAGCGCAACAACACCAACTACACAACCTCCGAAAATTGGGCTGACGGCATCTACACATTGACCGTGAAGCACTGCGGGCCTTTGGATATTACCGTCAATTGCTCCGGCAACAACACCCGCCCCGAAGCCCCGGCTGCAAAGGCTCTCTCGCTGCCCAAACAGCCCGAAGCATACCACGGACCGATTATGATTGAGGCTGAGGATATGGATTTCAAGAGCATAAGAAACTGTTGCACAAGTCCTTACAATGCCTATCCCAACGTTATTGGACACGCTGGCAACGGCTTGGTGGATATGGGAACCAACAAGGCAGGTTCGCTCCGCCATCAACTCTCTCTCAAAGAGGCTGGCGACTACCGCATTGCTGTCCGTTACCTCAACACCTCCAAGGCTGGCAACCTCACAGTGATTGTCAACGGCAACGAACAGACCATCCCCGTAGAAAAGGCGGCTTCAAACGAGTGGAAAAAGTCGGTATTTAACGCGCCACTCGTTGCAGGTGTCAACGACCTGAAAATCAACAATACAGAAGGCATTTCAATCATCATCGACCAAATAATCTACACTCCGGCGGACGTTGAGGACGAAAAATTTGCAGTAACAATCCGCGAAGCCGAGCAAGGCGGCTCTATCTCAGCCGACAAGACCATTGCAGCCGAGGGCGAGACCGTGACGCTCACCGTAAACGCCGATGAAGGCTGGCAACTCGTGGAACTCCGCGTCGTAAATTCGGTATATTTCACGCTTGGCACTAAAATCCCCGTAACTGACGGAGCGACAGAGATTTCGTTCAAAATGCCCGACGACAACTGGACTATCCTCCCCGTATTCAAGGAGACGTCGGCAGTTGCAAAAGCCGACTACAACAACGTAACGGCGGGCGCATTGCCGGAAGGTTGGCGTTGCACCCAGGAAAACAATGAAATTCATTCTTATCCAACCACTTACGGCAGCGGAGCGCGTATGATGAGCGGTTTTGGCGGCTATCAGGGCAAGGGTCTCTATTGGCGCGAGGTGAGCGCAGAATACGGCCGCCTCACCAAATATCCCCTCATACTCGGCGCAGGCGAATACAAACTATCATTTGCAATGGCGGCGTGGAAGGGCGAACCGTCTTTCAAGGCTGAAATCATTGATTTGGCTACCGGCAATGCCATCGCATCGTCGGACGTTTACGCCGCAAAGCCCAACGCCAACGGCAACACTTCCGCAGACCTCTCCACGGCTGAAACTCACGAATTGACTTTCACCGTCAACGCCAAAAACAAGTTTGTAATCCGTTTCAGCAACCAAAGTGCATCCGGCGGCGGTCTCCGTGAGTTTTTGCTCCTGGCTTGCAAGGTAAACCTCATCGAAGCCCACGAAGAACCCGAGCCAACCCCGGTATCAGAAATAATCGACCTTCTCGGCGGCATCCGTGTTTGGTCATACGAAAA
>JAGCRY010000137.1 GCA_017964465.1 Bacteroidales bacterium
ACGCTGCCATCAAGAAAGTGGCTACCGCTGGCGGCTATGTTTATGTAATGGACAAGGCCAACGTTCTCTTCATCAACGAGACCATCAGCGTTGACCTCACTAACGAGGTAAAGAAAGAACTCGGAATGTAATTTTTTATGAACCACAAATGCTCGGTGTCTTTGATTCGGGATTCGGAGGTTTGACAATCCTCCGCAAGTTTCAGGAATTGTTGCCGCAATACGACTATATGTTTCTTGGCGACAATGCAAGGGCACCATACGGTTCAAGAAGTTTTGAGACGGTGTACGCCTACACATTGCAGGCGGTGCGCCGTCTTTTTGATTTGGGTTGTCCGCTCGTGATTTTGGCTTGCAACACAGCCTCAGCCAAGGCTCTGCGCACAATCCAGCAGCACGACCTCCCAAAAATCAACCCCGACAACCGCGTCCTCGGCATCATCCGCCCAACAGCCGAGGTCATCAACACCTACACAAAAACCAACCATGTGGGCATTCTTGGCACGCAAGGCACGATAAATTCGCAGTCGTATATCCTCGAAATCCAAAAACTCTATCCCGAAATCCGTGTCTATCAGCAGCCCTGCCCTATGCTTGCCGCCCTCGTGGAAGCCGGCGAAATCTCCAACCCCGGCACAGATTATTTCGTAAAAAAATATTATCAGCAACTACTCTCACAATCCCCCGACATTGATGCCGTTGTACTTGGCTGCACACATTATCCGCTGTTGATAGATTCTTTCCACCGTGCGGCTGGCGACGCTTCGCCTGTCAACTTTGTCCAGCAAAACGAAATAGTAGCCCGCAGCCTCGCCGACTACCTCGCCCGCCATCCCGAAATGGAATCCCGCCTCACCAAAGGCGGCCACACTATATATTATACCACCGACACGCCCGAAGTGTTCGACAAGACGGCGGAAGTATTTTTGGGAAAGAAGATTAAAAGCAGCCGTATAGAATTGTAATCCCCTCTCATTTCCAACGTTTGCGCAATCGTTTGCACACTTTTTAATGCCGAAATCACCAAAAATATTATGTCTTTTCTTTTACAAAAACCTAATTTTGTTGCGTAAAGTTAAAATAATGATTTACTAATATTATCTAAAAAACAATTAATAAAATGGACAGTAAGACATTAAAACTTCGTTACTTCATAGCGTTGCTGCTATGCGTAACATTCTTGGGGCTTACGACCTCTGCCTACGCCCAAAAGTCGCTTTCGGGCAAGGTTGTGGACGAGAGCAACGAGCCGCTCATCGGCGTTACTGTTGCCATCCAGGGCACCACTGTCGGCACAATCACCGACATCGACGGCAATTACGCCCTCACTGTTCCCTCTGGTCAGGAAAACGGAACAGTAATGTTCTCTTTCATCGGTTACGGCACGATAACGATGCCTATACCAGCTTCTGGCAAACTCAACATCCAGATGCAGCCCGAAGACACTCAACTCGGCGAGGTAGTAGCTATCGGCTACGGTACTAAGCGCAAGGGCGACCTCACCGGCTCCATCTCCTCCGTCAGCGAAAAAGACTTCAACGGCGGCGTGGTTTCCAGCCCCGAACAACTCATCAACGGCAAAGTGGCTGGTGTACAGATTACCAACGGCGGCGGTTCTCCTACCGGCGGCAGCACCATCAGGGTGCGCGGTGGTGCATCGCTCAACGCCTCTAATGACCCTCTCATCGTACTTGACGGCGTGCCGCTCGAAGCGGGAGGCATCTCTGGTTCAGGCAACTTCCTCTCCCTCATAAACCCTGCCGACATCGAATCCATGTCGGTATTGAAGGATGCATCTTCTACCGCAATCTATGGTAGCCGTGCATCTAACGGCGTCATCATCATCACTACCAAAAAAGGTGCGAAGGACAAGTTCAAAATCAATTTCAATACAACCAACTCTGTGTCTGTAGTTACCAAGACCGCTGATATGCTCTCCGCTGACCAGCTCAGGAGCGTTGTAGCTGATCCCTCAACAGTGGCTGTAAAAGGCGACCTCTCCAAGTATCTCGGCGATGCCAATACCGACTGGAACGATGAAATTTTCCGTCCGGCTTTCGGCAGCGACAACAACCTCAGCGTCTCTGGTTCAATTGCCAAGGTGCTCCCCGTGCGTGTTTCGTTAGGATATTTGAATCAAGACGGTATCCTTCTCAACGACAATATGAAGCGTTATTCTGGCAATCTCAACATCAATCCTTCTTTTATGAACGACGCATTGAAAGTTAATTTCAGTGTTAAGGCTTCATTGAGCGAAAACCAGTTTGCACCGCAGGGTACTATATATAGTGCAGCAACCTTCAATCCCACTCAGCCTGTATATTCCGGCAACGACAATGTGTTCCTCGGATATAATGAGGCATACAACGTTGGCGATGACGGCTCGCTGATTCCCATCGTCAGTGCAGCTACCAACCCTGTAGGTCTTCTCAACTACCGCAAGGATGAATCCACCATCAAGCGTGTTATCACCAACCTTGACGTTGACTACACCTTCCCCTTCCTCAAAGATTTGAAGGCTCATGTTACTGGAGGTTTTGATATGGCTAAGGGCGAGGGCGAAATTTATGTTCCCGCTGACGCTTACGACCAGTTCAGCAGCGGTGGTTCCGATTACAAGTACGGCCCGTCCAAAAATTCCAACAAGTTGTTCACAGCCTACTTCAACTACGGCAAGAGGTTTGACTCTGTAAACTTCGACCTTACTGTTGGTTATGATTATCAGCATTGGAACACCAACACCCCTGAATATTACACTTACAATGCCAAGGGCGTACAGAACGGCACTTCTGCCGCTTCCGACCAGACCCACGTTCTTCTTTCATACTACGGCAGGCTCAACGCCACATTCTTGGACAAGTATATGTTTACAGCCACAATGCGTCGTGACGGCACATCAAGGTTCTCCAAAGACGAGCGTTGGGGTACGTTCCCCTCAGTGGCTGTGGCTTGGAGATTGTCAGAAGAATCGTTCTTGGAGGGCGCAAAAGACGTGCTCAACAACCTCAAACTCCGTATCAGCTACGGTGTTACTGGTCAGCAGGACGGCATCGGCAATTATGGTTACTTGCCCATCTATTCGCAGAGCACCACTCTCTATCAGTATCTCTGGGGCAACGATGTCATCTACACATACCTCCCCTCCGCTTACGTAGAAAACCTCAAGTGGGAGACCACCAAGTCCTGGAACTTTGGTCTTGACTTCGGTTTCCTCAAAGACAAGGTCAATGGCAGCATCGAGTTCTACACCCGCAAGACGGAAGACTTGATTTCATCGGTGCCCGCTGCGGCTGGCTCCAACTTCAATAACTTGATTACCACCAACGTCGGCAACGTGGAGAGCAAAGGCGTGGAATTGTCATTGAACTACAATGTACTCAATACTCCCGACTGGGGACTCGACATGAGCTTCAACGCTACATGGGAGAAATATGAAATCACCAACCTCTCCATCAACAGCAATTCCGACGATGTTGTCAACAATCCTGTCCGCTATTGCGAAAACAATGCAATCCAGTACTTCACAGAAGGTCAGACCCCGTATGCATTCTGGCTCTACCACCAGATTTACGATGCCAACGGCAAGCCGATTGAAGGTGCTTATTCGAGTGAGAAATATTTCTGCCACGCTCCCGCACCCGACTGGATGTTCTCATACTCGCTTGCTCTCCGTTACAAGAAGTGGACTCTCAGCACATCGCTCCGCGCCAACATTGGCAACTATGTTTACAACGCCACTGCCGCCAAGATGGGCGCACTCGAAACTCTCGCATGGGGCGACGGACAGATCAACGCCATCTCCACAACGTACCTCGACACCAAGTTTAAACAGCGTCAGTACGACTCCGACTATTACTTGCACAACGCTTCGTTCCTCAAAATGGACAACCTGAGCCTTGGCTACAACTTCGGACAACTCACCAAGTGGATGTCGCTCAACGCCACATTCATGATTCAGAACGTGTTTACTGCCACCAAGTATGAGGGCATCGACCCTGAGATTGTCACTGGCATAGAGGATTCGTTCTATCCGCGTCCGAGGTGCTTCTCGCTCGCGCTCTCGTTCCAATTCTAATTAATATAACAATTCAAATATCAGATTCAGAAAATGAAAAAAATTGCATCATATATCACCGCGTTGGGAATGGCGCTTGCGTTGGGGTCTTGCGAAGATCTCGACCAGTATCCCACCGTGGAGCTTTCCTCCGACAAGGTATATGCCTCGGCTGAGAGTTGCAAAGGCGTTTTGGCGGAGTGCTACATGTCGTTTGTCCTGAATGGCAACGGCGTCACTGACATCAGCGTAGGTGGCGAGGCTTTGCTCCGTTCTCTCTTCAATCTCCAGGAAGGCACTACCGACGCCGTGGCTTACACGTGGCTCTCCGGCGACAAGCTCGACTTCCTCACCTACAACAATTGGAACGCCAACGACCAGTGGGTCAAATACGTATGGTATCGTTGCTACGTGACCATCACTTCCTGCAACGACTTCATAAAGAACGCCGCCTCGAGCAGCGACCCCGAAGTGCAGGCAATGGCTTTGGAGGCAAGATTCCTCCGCGCACTTTCGCTCTCGTACATCCTCGACCTCTTTGGCAAGGGCGTGATTCCTACAGAAAGTCAGGCTATCGGCGACGCCAACCTCCCCGAAAAATCAGGCAAGGAAATGTATGACTTCATCACTGCAGAACTTGAGGAGATTGCACCGCAGATGTCGTCTGATGTAGCATATCCGCGTGCCTCCAAGGGCGCAGCATACGCATTGCTCACGAGAGTTTACCTCAATTCCAAGGTTTATGCAGGCGTAGAGGATTACGACAAGTGCGTTATCGCCGCCGAAAATTGTGAAAAGGAAGGCTACGCGCTCGCAAGCAAAGCCGACTACTGGAAACTCTTTGCCGCCGACAACGACAAGCACGCTGGCAAGGGCAACGAAATCATATTCGCCTTCTACGTTGACGCCGACAAGTGCAGGACTTGGGGCGCATCCACCAACATTATCAGCGGTTTCCAGCCCAATACCGGCGTTACATACGACCTCGTGGGCATCGACGAAGGCTGGTCGTCAATGAGGGCAAACAAGGCTTTCACCGACCTCTTCTCCGAGACCGACGACATCAGGTCCTCGTTCTGGTGGAATGGCGATGGCGCTTGGTCACAGTTGGTATCCATCGAGGACGAACCCACTCAGGGCTGGATTTCCACCAAGTTTACCAACAAGCACGACGACGGCACTGCCGCTCACTGCGAATCCAACAACACTGCATACACCGACCTTCCCGTGCTCCGTCTCGCCGAGGTGAAGCTCAACAAGGCTGAGGCGCTCTACCGTCAGGGCAAGGCATCCGAAGCCAAGGTAATCTTCGACGAAATCCGCAGCCGTGCCGGTGCATCCACTTCCTACACCCTCGACGACAAGTTCATCCTCGACGAGCGTGGTCGCGAAATGGCATACGAATCGCTCCGTCGCACCGACCTCGTCAGGTTCAACAAGTATGGCGGTGAGGTCAATTACAACTGGGAGTTTAAGGGTGGCGCAGCCGACGGTAAGAATTTTGAGGCTTACCGCAACGTGTTCCCGATTCCTTCGGACGAGCTTGCAGCTAATCCCAATCTCAAACAAAACGAGGGTTATTAATCTCTAAATCGAAACAGAAATGAAAAAAACAAGAATATATGCCGCTGTGATGTCGATGGCTCTTGCGCTGGGACTCACGCTGACATCCTGCGACGACGACAAGGAGATGTTCCAAATCTCCGATTTGCCCACGCAATCTACTATGGCAACTGACAAAAATGCTGTTGTCATTAGCAACGACAATTTGGGGCAGACAGTTTGCACATTGACTTACAGCGCATCTGACACCGAAATCAAGAGCACCGACGGCACGTCGTTTGGCGCGGGAGCATATTGGTTGCAATATACTCTCGACCCTACTTTCGCCTCCGCTGAGAGCAAGAGCGTGGTTCCTAACCCGGGCAACAACACTTTCTCTATCACAGGTTTGGATCTGAACACAATGGCTGTGAAACTCGGCGCAAAATATGACGTACCCACCGACATCTACTTCCGCATCCTGCACGCCTACAACGAGAACTCCAAGGAGACTGGTGTCGCAAGTGATCCAATTACCGTGAAGGTTACTCCGATGGAAGTGCCAATGATTACCGTGGTTTCCAAGGAAGACATCGATGTTGTGTACGCAACATTGCAGATTAATGCCGAGACAGGCAGGTTTGAAGGCACGTATCCCGCCGCAGACAAGAAGGAAGCTTGGAATAAGGCTTGGAATTTCTACTTCGTGGATACCAAGGGTGTTGTTTATGGCTGCGACGACGATTGGAGCAAGCCTGATGAAGGTGTCAACCGCAGCTACAAGTTGATGTCTGGCAGGTCTGTTGGTGACGATTATTCGCACTGGTTTGACCCGGGCATCGCTGCCGACGGCGTAACAATGTGGTTTGACCTCGGCACAATGGAGTGGGGCTTCATCTTCAACAAGACCTCCGAGTATCCCGACAAAGCCACCGCAGTATGCGGAGGCAACAAGGAGGAACTCAAGACCGTACTCGACGCAGGTCTCCCAAGTGGCGTTTACACTGGCAAAATCACTGCCTCGGCTTCATCGATTTCCTTTGAGTACAGCGGCGACAAGACTTTCGACGTAGAAGTTGTGGATGCCGACGGCAACAAACTCTCAGCACTTGAAGTAGGTTCAGATTACATCATCGAGCTCAACTTGGTGGACAAGAAGGCGATCCTCAAACTCAACCTCATCTCCGCAACTCTCACTATCTCGTCCAACGACCAGGGCAAACCGCTTGCAGTGCTCCATTCCGACGTTGATGCAGATGGCAACCCGACTGGCGTTTACAGAGGTTTCGTAGCTTTCGAGGCTGACGACCACTTCACCGCTATCGACGGCAATGGCGTACATTATGGAGTTAATGACGGCTGGGATCAGTTCTCGTTCCTCATCAACAACGAGGAAGGTGATGGACATCGCAATTTCTGGACTCCTGGCGACGCTGTCAACGGCTTGTGCTACGCAGTATTCGACATCAACAACGCTAAATGGGAAGTTAACGACGTAACATCCTTTGACGTAGTTTCCAAGGAATCTGCCGAGGTAGTATATGCAACACTCAAATACAATGCAGAGACCGGCAGGTTTGAAGGCGCATATCCTGGAGATGCCGAGGTTTGGAACAGTGCATGGAACTTCTACATGGTTCTTCCCAATGGCGTAATGTTTGGTTGTGACGATGAATGGTCTACAGCAGAAGGCATCAACCGTTCTTACAAGCTCGTGGCAGGAAGGTCTATCGGTGACAACTATTCAAGCTGGTTTGACCCGAGCATACCTCCGGTGACAATGAGAGTGGATCCTGTTTCGATGACATGGGATTGGGAAGTAATCGCCACCGACAAGAAAGACCTCTCAGGCGTTTCGATTATCATCGTTGGCTCCGACATGGGCTGGCATGAAGATTGGGCTCCCGAGGATGGCATCAAGATGACAGCCAATGGCGATGTATATACCGCAGTATTTGAAAATGTTGCGCTCACAGACCAGTTTGGTTTCCGCGCCACTTCTCCCGCAGCAGGTTGGCTCGGTCCTGATAACTTTGCTTCCTTGGGTGACAATCTTGTAAAGGATGGCAATATTAAGGCTAAAACGCCGGGCATTTATAAGATTACGGTTACCGCAACGGCAAACGCCGACGGTACAATCACATACACCGTGGACGGACAGAAGACCGGTAACTTGCCCGCTAAAGACCTTTCCAACCAGGCTCAGGGCATCAAGGGTTCTTTCAACGGCTGGACGGTTGTCAATCAAAGCAAGCCCGCTGTAAACGGCAACATCTACACCTATACTTTCAGCGGTATTGAGATGGAAGCCGATGCAGAATTTGGTTTCGATGGCGACCTCAACTGGGTAGGCAAGGGCGGCTTGACCGTAAACAGCGACCTCGTTTCTGAGGAGGGTGGCAACCTTTCTGTAAAGGAAGCAGGCACATACACCTTCACTCTGATTGCCACTGCTAATTCTGACGGCACAGTATCCTACGCACTCTCTGCAACCAAATAATAGTATTTCTCTCTCATAATAAAACATTCCGCCGCATTGAATAAATGATTTTCAAATGCGGCGGATTTTTTTATGTTTACAGCAGGCAATCTGTACAAAATAATTTTTGTTTTTATTGGGATTTGGATTATATTTGCAATAATAGATTATCAAGAATTTAACCGATTGTAAAATATGAAACGATTGAATATCATTATATTAGCGGTGATGTTGATGCTTGCAGTGTTACCATCGTGCGGCGATAGCGATAGCAAGAGCGAGCCGCAGAACAATGAGCCGCAAGTGATTCCTTTGGAGGATGACAATAACAACAAACCCGACGATGGCAACACACCTGACGACCAAAACGGCAACAATACCGCTGATCTTCCATTTGCCTACGGTGCTGACGCCGGCTGGCTAACGGAGATGGAGAGCAAGGGCGTCAAGTTTTACGACAACAACGGCAAGGAGACCGAATGTTTCGCGCTCTTGAAATCCATCGGATTCAACGCTGCGAGGATGCGCGTGTGGGTGCAGCCAACCAACAAGAACGGCTACGGCCCATGGTGCGACAAGGCTGATGTAGTTGCAAAGGCGAAACGTGCCGCAGCCCTCGGCTACAAGGTAATGATAGATTTTCATTATTCTGACAATTGGGCAGACCCCGGTCAGCAACGCAAGCCCGAGGCGTGGGACAATTTCACCACCATTGACCAGATAGCCACAGCCGCCTACGACCACACAAAAGACGTTCTCCAGGCCGTCAAAGATGCTGGCGTGGATGTCGCGTGGGTTCAGATTGGCAACGAGACTACGGGTGGAATGTTGAAAACTCAGTCCGACAAATCCGCCACCAACCTCAATTGTGACCTCTCTAACAACGCCGACAATTACATCAAGGTTCATAACACCGCCCGCAAAGCCGTCAAAGAAGTGTTCCCTGATTGCAAAATCATTGTACATTTCGACCGTGGACAGTTGTGGGATAAATTTTCGTGGGGACTTGACAAACTTGTAAAAGGCGGCGCAGAGTTCGACATTTTTGGTCTGTCGATATATCCAGACCTCACTGATGCCAATTGGTACAAGAATTACGTTGATGCCCTGATTACCAACCTCAACAAAGTGGCAACCACTTACGACAAAGACGTGATGGTCTGCGAAGTCGGTTGCGCCAACATTGCCTCCTACAATTCGCGCCGCGCCATCAACGACATTGTGGTACGCGCCAAGAAAGAAGTGTCGCGCTGCAAAGGTGTATTCTATTGGGAGCCTGAATGTTATGGTAGTTGGAATGGATATGCGATGGGCGCGTTTCTCTCGTCGGGTAAGCCATCGGAGGCTCTGAACGCCTTCAATGAAAAGACCACCGAACTCCTTCCTGCAACAGACCCCAACGCCGCTACCACCAAAGAGGAAAATCTCTACATTTACACCAAGGAAGGCGAATTGCTTGCCGAATGTACCCCCGATGACAATGGCGTTTGGCGTGGCAAGATAACCACAACTTCCGACTATCTTAATTTTACGGTTTTTGATGGCAAAGGAACAAAATACGCCGTCAAGGACTGGAATACATGGAACTCTTTTGTGAAAGCCACCGCCACTTTCGATCATTTTTGGTTTGGTGGCGATATTTATAAGGCTGGCACGTATGACGTGTGGTTTGACCCCGCAAAAGGCACTTGGGGCGGCTCTAAGTCGTCTAAATAAGAAAACTACCTTGCCTCGTAATATTTGCCTGGCAACGATGTTACGAGGTCTTTGAACTCCATTGTGAGCAATAGCGACGACAATTCTTGCATCGGCATCTTGGTCATTGCTGAAATTGTGTCGATGAAAGTTGCGCCGTTGGTTCTCAAAACGTCTATAACAGCCACTTCGTCTGGTGACAGTGGTGAAAGATTGAGTTCCGTTTGTACGGGACTCATTTTTTTTGAGTTTGTCCAGCCCATCATTTTCTCCAAATCGTCGGCATTGGAGATGAGTGTAGCCTTATTGTTGGTTATCAGATAATTACATCCGGCATACAGTCGGTCTGTAGTGCGTCCGGGGAAAGCAAACACTTCACGTCGGCATTTCCTGGCGTCTTCTGCGGTGATGAGTGCGCCGCCCTTTATTCTGCTTTGTGCCACTATGAGCGCGTCGCAAAGTCCGGCGATGATGCGGTTTCGCCGTGCAAAATTGTTTTTGTTGACAGGCTGACCGTAATAAAATTCGGTGATGAGTGCGCCGCCGGAGTGTGCAATTTCGCTGGCGAGTTTGCGGTTTTCGGCGGGATACACCATATTAAGACCGTGCCCGAGTACTGCGGCGGTTGGCATACCGTATTGCAACGCAGCCTGATGCGCGTAAGAGTCTGCACCCAAGGCAAGTCCGCTAATAATTATGGCGTTGATATTGTCGGCTTTGAGTTTTTCAATGAGAGTAAAAATGTTGTTTTTGCCGTCGGAATCGCACGAGCGTGTGCCTACAATGCCTATGGTGCGCGATGTATCAAAATTGACCTTGCCAAACGTGTATAGCAAAGCCGGTGCGCCGTCGCACTGCGCGAGCCGCCGTGGATAATTGTGGTCGAGGATATACAGAATGTCGATGTGATGGCGGATACAGATTTCAATCTGCGCTTTTGCCTTGTCGATGAGGCCGTTGCTGCGGATGGCGTCGGCTATGCGAGCGGGAATTATTTCATCTTTTGCGAGTTCATCGACGTTTTGAAACAAATTGCGCAACGAACCGCAATTAGCAACGAGTTTCCTGATGCCCGCCGTTCCTACGCCGGGTATCATTGTGGCAGCCACTTTATAGACAGTATCTTCGTCGTTGAAATCCATTGCATTTGTTATTTGGGTGCTTTGAAATACAGCATAACGCCAATTATGCTGTACAAAATATTGGGTATCCATACCGCCAACAGCGGAGGCAACGTGCTGCCTATTGCAAATTGCGTGAATATCTGCATAAATAGTATGTAGCTGAAACTCAACGCCAAACCCAAACCGAGGTTGACACCGATGCCGCCACGCACCTTTTTGCTCGACAGACTGACGCCTATCAACGTCAATATAAAACATGCAAATGGGAACGCAATCCTCTTATAACTCTCCACCCTAAATGCGACTATGTTTTCGTTGCCGCGACGCTCCTGTTCGTCGATGTATTCGTTGAGTTCGTCAGAATTGAGTGTTTCTATCTGATTGATTCGCGAATTGAAGTCCTTGGGGATTATTGCCAACGTCGTGTCCATGCCTTTGCCCGTAACCACCGAATCGCCGTTTGGGGTGATGTAACGGATATAATAATTGGTGATGTGCCATTTGCCAAGCGTGGAATCCCAGCGGATGTTGTCGCTCATGAGTTTTTCTTTGAGCACCTTGCCGTCATAGACCTCCCAACTGAAACGGTTGCCTATGTTGGATGATGCAACGTAATTCTGCATGTAGAGGCGCGTGGAGTCGTTCACCTGACGGTGTATGTTGCGCGATGTGTTCACGTATGCCTTTTTGATGTAAGTGTTTTCAAAATTGAGCCTGATGGCTGTGGCTGGTGGCAATACGTATGCACTCAATAAAAATGACAGAATGGCAAGTACGGTGGCAGCCTCGAAGTACGGCACCAAAATTCGCTTGAAACTGATGCCCGCGCTGAGCATGGCGATGATTTCGCTGTTCCCGGCGAGTTTGGACGTGAAGAATATCACCGATATGAATATGAACAGAAACATGAACATATTGGCGTAGTAGGGCGCAAAGTTCACGTAATAATCGAACACGATGGCTTCAAACGGTGCTTTTTTCTCGATGAAGTCATCAAATTTTTCCTGAATGTCGAATACTATCACAATCGAAATCAACAGCACCAACGAGTAAAAGAACGTGCCGAGGAATTTCCTGATTATGTATCTGTCTAATATCTTAAACATCGATTCAATTATCAATTATGAATTAATTATGCATTGTCTTAAAGCCTTTGCATCATCCTCTTTGCCGCGCCGTCTTTCCAGTCGGCGAAAGTGCCGTCGGCTATGCGTGAGCGGATTTCGGCTACGAGGGCGAGGTAGAATGCGAGATTGTGGATGCTTGCAATCTGAGCGGCGAGCCTTTCGCCCGACACTACGAGATGTCGCACGTATGC
>JAGCRY010000138.1 GCA_017964465.1 Bacteroidales bacterium
GAAAAACACGTTAATTACGCCCTTGTCGCCGCCTAAGACGGGTTCTTCGCCTTTGTGGACGCATACGTCGGAGATGTGGACATGATGATCTATGCCACAAAATCCAAGTTTGTCAGTCGTTCTGTCCGCCCCACATTTGCGCGGGCACATTGTGCAATGATGAGGATTCATTTGTTGATTTTTGATTTGTTGATTTTTGAATTATGAATTATGCATTATGCATTGACCTCGGGGTTGTAGCCGAAGTAGTGCTCGAAGTCGATGCCGGCGGGCAGGAAGTTGCGGGCGTCGCCTTTGTATTTGATGATTTCGCGGACGAGGGAGCTGCTGATGCTTGTGTATTCGGGCAGCGAGAGCAGGAACACGGTGTCAACTTTTGGTTTCAAAAGTCGGTTCGTGGTGGCTATGGAGCGTTCATACTCAAAGTCTGTCGATGCACGGAGTCCGCGCAGGATATGGTAGGCGTTGTTTTCAATACAAAAATCCGCCGTGAGGTTCTTGTAGGTCTTCACCTCTACCCTACTCTCCCCTTTCATCACGTCCTTGATGAGTTCGAGGCGGCGTTCCATGGGCATGAAGCCTTTTTTCTCCATGTTTACGCCGACGGCGATGATGATTTTGTCAAATATTTCTAACCCTCTCTTTATCAGGGATTCATGCCCCGCCGTGAATGGGTCGAATGAGCCGGGGAATACTGCTGTCCTTGTGTTAGCCATTTGTGTTTTTTATTGGTGGTGTGTGATTTATGGGCGCAAATTTAGTGTTTTTTGGCGGAAGTTTTATACTTTTGCCATTATTTTTATCAAACATTGTATTATGATTTTTTATTTCACTGGTACAGGCAACTCCAAGCATGTCGCAGAGCGCATCGGAGAGCTGATTGGCGACTCAAAAATAAAGTTCATCGCCGACTATTATGATGACATAATGGGCGGCAAGGGCGTTTCTGTCGATGTTGACAGCAATGAGACGCTCGTTTTCGTGTCTCCCGTCCATTCGTGGGGACTGGCAAAAAGCATGAGGCGTTTCTTGAAAAAGGTCAAGATAAACTATTCAGGCTCAAAGGTTTACGGCATCCTCGTATGTGGCGACAACTGCGGAAAAGCGCGGGAGCAGTTGCAGGAGGAGTTATGGAAACATAACAAGCTCAAATGCAATTTCGTTTGCTCCGTGCAGATGCCTAACACTTATATTGTCATGAAGGGTTTCGGGACGGATTCGGAGGAACTCGCCGCTCAAAAACTCGCCGCCGCCGAGGTTCAGATGAAGGAAATCGCCGAGTCTATCATGGAGGGCAAGCCTTACGACCATTATGTCGTGGGGACTCATCCGTTCCTGAAGGGCAGGATTGTATATCCGCTTTTCATGGCTTTCACTCTCGGCGACAAGAAGTTCTATGCCGACTTCAATTGCGTTTCATGCGGAAAGTGCGTGGATAGCTGTCCCGAAAAGAACATCCGTCTTGATTCCAATAAACGCCCTGAATGGCTTGGGCATTGCGTGAAGTGCCTTTCATGCATTCACCGCTGCCCGAAGCGTGCCATTCAATACGGCGACATCACCCAAAACATGGGCAGGTATTATTTCTGCAAATAGACCCTGAGTTTTATTTCGGATTTCTCAGTGAACTGCGGATAGACGCGGTTTAGCACCCTAATCATGACATATCTGCCGTTGTTGAGGCGGAATTTGTAGAGTTTGGGCTGCTGGAGGTCATAGACCCCTGCTCCATCGTGTTCCGGCAGCGCGTTTATGCGTTTCATGCGTACCCAGTTATTTTCGTCGCCGAGCATTGCGCTGTTGAAATCAGTCCAGTCGAGGGTTGCGTCGGCGATAATGCCGCATTGTGTGGCGCGTTTTTTCGCGGGGTCGTATGGCAGCGATGGGAATTTCCTTTGGAAATATCTCATGAGGTATGGGGCGTCTGGCGATATTAACGCCGTGCCGAATTTGTAGTCGTCCTGTAACTCGTTGACATACACGAGGTCGAATGTCGGATGGTTTGTATAGTCCACGAACTTATATGCGCAGCGGTTCTCGATGTCGAGGAGGCATTTTCCGTTTGCGGCGGATTCGACCTTTATGTCGAAGGAGTCGAGTTGAGGATACACAGTCCTGTAGCGTAGTTTGCGCCTTATAGAACATTCGTCTTCGTCGGTGTAGGCGGTGTAAATGACTTCAAAAATGGAGTCCTGTTTGTTTGAGGTGAGTTTGAAGCCCTTCCAAATCCTGAAGCTGAGGTCGATGTCCGCAAAGTGAGTGAAAGGCTCAAAAAGTATGGTTGTGTCCGACCATGAGCTCATCGGCACGGTCTGAGTGGTGAATTTACGGAGTTCCTCGCCGCTTTCGAGGTGGACGGTGACTTCCGCGCTCTGGAATGTGGAGAAGTTCAGGATTTCATTCTCGCCCTGTGATATTGTTATTGACGGTGGGGGCAGTTCTTCATTCTTGAGGCAGCCACAGACCACAGTCAAAAGCATGATTATCGCAAAAAGTTTTGTTTTTTTCATTTTTATGCAGTTTTTTAAGTTTGTTTTCGGGTGCAATATTAATAAAAAAAGTGCATATTTCACGTAATTTTTCATACATATTTCACGTAAAAATAGGCATGAATATTGGATTTGGTATAAAAAAAGTGTGTTTGTTCAATCTTTTTGTTATTTTTGTGGCTGATAAAATGACTAACATGTAAAAAAATATGATTTACACGGCAATTTTCAACCGGCATAAACTGATAATGCAGTGCATCGAGCATTATCTCTCGTCATGTGACGACATCCAGATTGTTCTTACTGCATCAGACAAGGAGACGCTGGTGGAAAAGATGAAGGACAGGATTATTAACGTGTTGATAGTCAGCTTTTATGAAATCACTCATAACGACATCGACATGATAATCACCCTGCGTATGAAATATCCCAAGACGGCAGTGCTTGTTGTGGCGGGCTCTCAGAAGGAGGACATTGTGAGCAAGACCATCAAGGCGGGTGCGCGTGGCTTCCTGACGATAGATTCGGAGGCTTCACACCTCGTCCAAGCCATCTACACTATCCGTGGAGGGCATGATTACTATTCGGAGTCCATCACTCACATCCTCCTTCAGCGTTACATCAGCAGCATGAACCCAAGCAGCAGCCAGTCGTCCGACCAGGACGAGTTCAATGACGAGTCCAACGCGCTGAGTTCAAGACAGATAGAAATTTTGAGGCTGTGGGGCGACGGGCTTGCAAACCAGGAAATTGCCGACAAGCTTTTCATTTCCGTGCGCACTGTGGAGACCCACAAGAACCACATCATGCAGAAGTTGAACCTAAAGTCGAGCGTGGATTTGATGAAGTTTGCAATCAGGAACAATATTATAAGTATTTGATTATAAACCAATTATCTAATGATGAAGAAAATTTTGTTAACCTTGTTGGCGTTTTCGTTATACGCCATTCCAAACGCCGCGAAGGCGCAGTCTGATGATGAGATAACCATTGTGGCGGTCGGCGACGTGATGCTCGGCAGCATCCTCCCAAACCGCTCATACCTGCCGCCGGAGGGCGAGGAGAAGAAGTTGTTTGACGATGTGAAGCAGCACTTGCAGGGCGATGTCGTATTCTGCAATGTTGAAGGCACTTTCGCAGACCAGAAAATCGGCGCAAAGCAGTGCAACAATCCTTCTCAATGCTACACATTCGGCATGCCGACTTCGTATGCAAAGGTCTATCGTGACGCGGGTTTCAATCTCGTTAGCGTCGCAAACAACCACAGTGGCGATTTCAGCGAGTATGGAAAGGGCAATGCCCGCAGGCTTTTCGACAGCCTCGGCGTAAACTGGGCTGGTTTTGTTGACAAGCCCACTGCGGAGTTCACGATTAATGGCGTGAAGTACGGTTTTTGTGCGTTTGCGCCTAACAATGGCACTGTTTCCATCCATGACCTCGACGGCGCGAAGGCTTTGGTGAGGAAGTTGAGCGAGACGTGTGACATTGTGATTGTGTCGTTCCATGGCGGCGCGGAGGGTCGCAGCTATCAGCACGTGCCGAGGACTATGGAGCATTGTTTTGGTGAGAACCGTGGAAATGTCTATCAGTTTGCACACACTCTGATTGATGAGGGCGCGGACATCGTTCTCGGTCATGGTCCTCATGTGACTCGTTGCGTAGAAATCTACAAGGACAGGTTCATCGCTTACTCGATGGGCAATTTTGCAACGTACAGCAATGTGAGCATCACCGGCGAGAGCGGACTTGCACCGATTTTCCGCGTGAAGATGAATGGCAAGACTGGAAATTTCATTTCCGCCGAGATTGTCCCGACTTATCAAATAAAGGGCAAAGGACCGCTCGTTGACCCGCAGAAACGTGTAATAAAGGTGATTCAGAACCTCACAAAGGCTGATATGAAGGATAATCTTCCGACTATCAGCGACGAGGGAAAGATTACGAAGTAATTGAAGTGATTGAAGTAATTGAGATAGGGCAATAAATAATAAAGTGTTTAATTAAAAAAAAACACCGTCGGTTTTGGGAAACTGACGGTGTTTTTGTTTTATGCGGTGTGGTGTGGAGACGCAAAATTTTGCGTCTTTACGTGGCGGGCGAGCCGCCCGCACTCCATTATTCGGGCAGCCAAACGCCGCAGGTAATCATGAACATGCCATTGCGGGCGTGAACTTTTTTGTTGGGGTCAACGAGCGGATTGAAGTAATCGGCGTTGTCGCGGAAACCAAATTCGTAGTCGAGACCAACGTAGATGACGTCAGAGAATGTTGCACCGGCGCCAACCTGGATTCCCATGTCGAAGTTGGATACGCCCATGCCGTTTTTGCTGCGTTTCTTGAACACCTTTTGGTCGGTATCCTTGTTTTTGCCGGCGAAGCCAAAAGCGAAATAAGGTCCTGCGTGCGGGTCGATTGTGATGCCGTCAGCAACTTCGAGGTTGTATTTTGCTACAATCGGCACTTCGACGTAGTGAGAATGAATCTTGTTGTCGAAATCGTCCTTGTAGTTTCTTTGAACATAGAATGCGCCCGGCTGGAGGCTGATGGCGTCGGCGAGTTCAAAGTTATAGACAAGTCCGAGGTGCAGTCCTGCGCTGGTTTTGTAGCCGTCTTTCCAGTCGCCAGTGAAGTTTGCGAGATCCAAGCCAATCCTTCCGCCAAACTGTGCGAAGGAGGCTGTTGTTGCCATTACCATGATGGCGACAATGAATAGAATCTTTTTCATAATTTGGTAAATTTTGTTTTGTTATTGTGTTTAATTGTTCGATGTCGCAAATTTATAAAAATATTTTTTATATCAATATTAATTTTAGGATAAATAAACAATCAGATTTTTGTGTAATTTTGCACCCATGGATTCTTCGTCAAAACAATATGACCGCATGATGACCGTTCCTGTGGAGCGGCTGATTCCGTCGCTTGCCGTGCCTACGGTGTTGAGCATGATGACTTCGGCGTTGTACAACACCGCCGACACGTGGTTTGTCTCTCACTTGGGCGATGCGGCGACGGCTGCCGTAGGCGTGAGCTTTCCGCTTGTGGCTGTCATTCAGGCGCTTGGCTTTTGGATTGGCATGGGCGCGGCAAGCAACATTTCTCGGTTTTTAGGTCGTAAGTCGGTTTTTAAGGCTAATATCGTGGCGATGTCGGCTGTGGTCTTGTCGCTGTTGTTCGGCGTTGTGGCGATGGTCTTGGGAAATGTCTTCAATAAGGAGGTCGTGAGCTTCATGGGCGCGACGGAGACCATACTCCCCTACGCCCAGGAGTATTCAAGGATTATTTTTTGGGGTGCGCCGCTGTCGTGCGCTATGTTTGTGTTTAACAATTTGTTGAGGTCTCAGGGACGCGCGTTTTTTGCAATGATAGGCATCATTTCCGGCTCGGTCATTAATCTCGGGCTTGATCCGTTTTTTATTTTCACTCTCAATCTCGGCATTTCGGGCGCGGCTATCTCTACCCTACTCAGCCAGGCGATAAGCCTTTCGGTGATGTTCATAGCGTTGAGGAAGGAAGGCAGCCTTATCAGGCTGAATGTGAGGTACATATCAAAGATTTTTGGAGTTTATCTTTTGATATTGTCCACTGGCTTGCCGTCGCTTTTGAGGCAGGGATGCAGCGCGTTGGCGACGGTGTTGTTGAATCGTGCGGGTGCGTTCTATGGCGATGCGGCTGTTGCTGCGATGTCCATTGTCGGCAAGATAAGTTTCTTAGCGGGCTCGGCTGTGGTGGGCTTCGGACAGGGTTTCCAGCCGGTCGTCGGGTTTGCATACGGTGCGGGCAATTATGCGCGTGTGAAGAAGTCGTATTTCTTTTCTCTCGGCGTGATGACTTCGATTTTCGTCATTAATGGACTGTTGTGCGGCATGTTCCCTGAAAGGATTATGAGGCTGTTCAATGTTGAGAGCCAGGAGGTTGTTGAGATTGGAGCGTTTACTTTACAGTGGTTCAGTTTTTCGATGCCGTTCCAGACCTTGGTGATTTTGGCTAACATGCTGCTTCAAGTGACGGGTCAGAAGTTGCTGGCTTCCATGACGTCGCTCATGCGGCAAGGGATTGTGTATATACCTTATATAATAATAATGCCGCATTTCTTCGGACTCCGCGCCGTTCAGACCGTCCAGCCTGTTTCGGACATCGTTTCAGGCATTTTCTGCGC
>JAGCRY010000139.1 GCA_017964465.1 Bacteroidales bacterium
CGCGTCAGGTCTTATTATGGCGATTCTTGGTGCGGCGTTGCTTACTCCGTTGCAGGGTATTGTATCGGATACTGTCGGCATCAACCTTTCCTTCATCGTGCCTACAATTAGTCTTGCCATCGTGCTTGCGTATGCGTGGGCAGTGGAGAGTGGGAAGTTTAACAATGTGGCAAAGGCTTGACAATCAACAATAATCATACTATCGAAATGAAACAATTAAACAGAAATACCGCGCCCTCAGCCCGCACCTACACCGAGAAGGTGATTCAGATAGGAGAGGGCAACTTCCTCCGCGCTTTTGCGGATTGGATTATTTGGAAGACAAACCAAAAGACCGACTTCAACGCCTCCGTCGTGGCAGTGCAGCCGCGTAAGGGCGGCAAAATCAAGAATCTCACCGCTCAGGATTGTCTTTACCACGTCAACCTTCAAGGCCTCGACGGCGGCAAGGCTGTTGACAACATCGACCTCGTTGACGTAATCAGCCGTGGCATAGACCCTTACGAGGATTTTGAGAGTTACATCCGACTCGCCGAACAGCCCGAAATGCGTTTTGTAATCTCCAACACCACCGAGGCGGGAATCGCCTTCGATGCGTCGTGCAAGTTCAGCGACAAGCCCGCCGCGTCGTATCCGGGCAAACTCGTGCAGTTGCTCCACCACAGGTACGAGCATTTCAAGGGCGATGTCAACAAGGGATTTATAATCTTGCCCTGCGAACTTATTTTCCACAACGGTAAACACCTGAAAGAATGTATAAATCAATACATTGAGCATTGGAACCTCGGCGCGGATTTCAAGAATTGGGTCGATGCCGCCTGTCCTGTCTATAACACTCTCGTTGACCGCATTGTGCCGGGTTATCCCAAGGATAATGCACTTCAAATAATGGAGCGTATCGGCTTTGAAGACAATCAGTTGGTTATGGGCGAAGTTTTTCATCTTTGGGTGATAGAAGCCCCCGAAAGCCTTTCCGCAGAGTTCCCCGCCGACAAGGCAGGACTGCAAGTGCATTTTGTGCCGTCGGAGGCTCCGTACCACGAGCGCAAGGTTACGCTCTTGAACGGTCCTCACACCGTGCTCTCGCCGGTTGGTTATCTCAGCGGACTTGACACTGTGCGCGAATGTTGCGAGGATGCTTTGGTAGGGCGTTTTGTTGACAAGGTGATGTACGACGAACTCCTTCCGACGCTCAATCTTCCGAAGGACGAACTCACCAAATTTGCCGACGACGTAAAGAACCGCTTCAAGAATCCATACGTAAGGCATTTTGTGACAAGCATTATGCTCAATTCGTTCCCGAAGTTCAAGACCCGCGACCTGCCCGGTCTCAAAATCTATTTTGACCGCAAAGGCGAGTTGCCAAAGTGCATCGTCCTCGGTCTTGCCGGCATCTGCACCTATTACAAGGGCGGTATGCGTGGCAGCGACCAAATCACGCCCAACGACGCCCCCGAAATCCTCTCGCTCCTTCAAAACCTTTGGTCAACCAACAATTGCTCCGAAGTTGCAAAAGGCGTTCTCGGTGCGTCGGATTTGATTTGGGGCGAAGACCTCAACCAAATCCCCGGACTCACGGCATTGCTGACTGAATTTTTGGAGAAGATTCAGAAGGACGGAATGAGAGCGGCTGTGGAGATGGTGCTGTAAACCCTCGAAATTAATAATATGATTTTGGTTTATAACGGGCGGAAACTTGCTTTTTTTTGGCAGTTTCCGCCCGTTTGATTTTTTTAAACAAAACTTTAATACAATCTACTTCACCAACTCCTTGAACTCTGCTTTCAAATGCTGCATAATGTCTTTCAGCGGAATCCTCACTTCGGGCATTCCGGCTGCAAAGGGCGCGATTTCGTAGGTGCCGTATGCAAAAATTAGTTCGCCGTTGTTCACGAAGGGGATTGCTTCGGGCATTGGGATGTAGAAATCGGTGTTGGTGCAGATGATACCCTCGCCAGACAGTTCGTCAGCCAATTCCTTGTTGCTCTCCACGTCGAAATACTTGCGCAGTCCTGCTGCAACCTTGTCCTGAATTTGTTCCCAGGCGTCCTCGTTGAGGATGTCGTAGGTGTCGAATGCCTTGCCGGTCGATTTATTGTAGGTGATGCCGGAGCCATAGTAATCGTCGTGTGCGCCGCCGTAGAATATGTTGCCGCCATACGCGATTGTCACAATCTTGTCGGTCTCATAGAGTTTCTCAATGGTGTTGTGGTGGTAGAGTTCGGGAATCATATCGTCCTCGTCAAAGTCCTCCACAAACTTCTTCTTCAAGTCTGCAACGTTTTTGTTTGCGAGTTTGTTGGCGAAGGTCTTGCCGTCGGTGATCTGTGCCACCGGAATCTTGAAACGCTCCGAGAGAGCAGCCTTCAATGCATTGACCACTGTCGCCGGACCGCTCACGGGGAAGTCCACCGTTACTACGGACGAAATCGGAACTTCTTTCTGCTTTACCTTCACGCTGTCAGCAAAGGACTGAAATTTGAGGCTCTGTGCGGTGGATACCGATACCAGAAGCACCGCAGCCAAAATTGTCATTAATACTCTTTTCATTTTGTTTTTTCGTTAAAAATTAGAAACATTTTTCAGTTATTTTCGTTTATAACGTTTGGTGCATATAAATTATTGTGAACTGTAATTTTTTGCATAAATTAACATAAAATTAACCGCCTTTGTCCACATGATTGTATAATTATTGTGTAATTTCGTAGCGGATTATGTTTATAAATCTATATAGCAGGAAAATAACTGTATTTCTCGCCGCTGCGTCGCCTGATATAGACGACATCAGAGAGGAGTTGAAATGCGTTCTCGTCAAGGCAAGGATTAGGGCCATCGACGGGCAGGGGTTGACGACTGAACAAGCCGACGCAGCCATGCAAACCGCCGATTGCAGCATTCATATACTTGGCGGGATGGATATTTATTCCCCAGATGGTGATGGATACAATGCTCCGGCGGGCGTGCAGTACCGCATGGCGAAGGAAATTTGTGGCCCTTCATTCAAAATGTTTTTGTGGAACCCCACGGCAGAAGGCGCGTCGATTTCGTTTGTGCCCTACATCAACAACATCCGCCGAGACATCATCGAAAACACAATCTATTATGACAAACCTTCGCCGATAGTGTTTGTGGAAGACCTGAGGACGATTATGAACGTCAAACAGGAGGCTGCTGCAAAGAGTGAACCGTCCGATATTTTCTTCATGTATAACGAACTTGACGGCGAGTCAGCGACTGGTATCTTCAATATGCTCCGTGATGTCCAAAAAGTCACAAAACTCCCGCTCAGCATGGCGAGCGACCTCGACTACAACACCTACATTTGTGAACAGCTTTCGAACAGCAAGATTGGCGTTGTGTATTACAATTATGCCGGGGATTGGGCTGTGTCTTTTGCGCGGCAGATATGGAAGGACACCGGCGGAAACAGCAGCAAAACGCCGCTCCTCATCGCTGGCAACAGTGAACACGCCGACCCGAAGGAACACAAGGTCTTTTCTGGTATCATGGCATGCACAATTGATGAGCAACTCCGCATCCCGTTGGACATCAAGGTCTTCTTAGACAAGCAAAGTCAATAATACAATCAAAAGCAGCGAATGAAAACCAATATCTGTCCATATCCAGGTCTGAGACCGTTTGCAGAGGAAGAGGCAATCTTCTTTAAAGGTCGAGATTTGCATATACGGCAGATTGTCAAGATGTTGGAGCAAAACAAACTCGCTTTCATTACAGGTGCGTCGGGTGACGGAAAGTCCTCGATGGTGTATGCAGGCGTTGTGCCTTACATCAGGGCTGGTTTTTCAAAGGCTGAGTTCAATAGTTGGCTCATTTTCGATTTCAAACCTCAGCGTAACCCACTCGAAAGCCTTGCACGGAACGCCGCAGAAGAGATGAAGGTCTCATACGACGACACTCTCGCGGAGCTCAGACGTGGTTTTTCTGCTTTGGTGGACATCTACAAAAAATCCGGCTATTATGTCAAAGACGGCAAGGACGCCGCAAACCGTGGAAAAAACCTTCTCATTATTGCAGACCAGTTTGAGGAAGTGTTCACCATGGCTGACAATTTCCGTGACGGCACTCCAAGCCCCGACTCCTACACCACAGTAAACTTGCTCCTGGAAACCATACGTATTTCGGTAGAGGAGCGGTTGCCTGTGTATGTGATATTTACGATGCGAAGCGACTATATTTCGCAATGCACCGTGTTCAAGGACTTGCCCGAGTTCATTGCATACAGCCAGTTTTTCGTGCCGCAACTGAAACGCACGGAAATCCTTCAAGTTATTGAGCAGCCCGCCGTCCTCGCGGGTGGTAGTGTGTCTTCGCGTCTCACGGAAGTGTTGATTAACAACCTCAACTCCGGCTTCGACCAACTGCCTGTGCTTCAGCATGCCTTGAACCTTTTATGGAAGGCGGCGGACAATGGTAATGAAACGCTTGACCTCATACACCTCGCCAAAATCGCCGGTTTTCCAAAAGAAATGCTAAGCCGCAACGAGTTGCAGGAGTTCAATCTTTGGTTTGCAAGGCTGCCGGAGCATCAGAAGAAATATTATGAAAAGCCCGACCTCAACAATGTTCTCAATGCCCATGCAGGCACGCTGTATGAGTCGGCTTACGACTATTACCTCAATAATGCAAACTGGGTTCAGAAGACAATCACGCCCGAAGAAAGCAAACTTATTATTGAGACGGCGTTCAAGAGCCTCACAAAAACCGACGACAACCGTCAGGTGCGTAACCGTTGCACAATCAACGAGATTACCGGCATCATCAACAAGCCAAACATCTCAAATGCCACGGTGTGCGCCGTGCTGAACATATTCCGCGCACAGGAAAACACCCTCCTGCGCCCGTTTTCCGAACCTGGCAATATTGAAACGCAGTACCTCAGCGGCGACACATTCCTCGACATTACGCATGAGGCGTTGATACGTAACTGGAAGATGCTCGCTGCATGGAACAAGGAGGAACTCGAAAACATCAAGGAATACAACGACTACAACACGCAGGTACAGCGTTGGCTCGACAATGGACGCAGCCCCGAATTCCTTCTCTCTCCGGGCAACTATTCTATATTCAGCGACTGGTATGAGAGGTGCCGACCAAACCAATATTGGCTCCTTAAGAATGACAATTCCCAGCGTCCTCAGAAAGAAAAACTCCAGTCCGCTGTAAGCCGCATGGAAAAGTGCGATGCATACATCCAGCAAAGCCATGAAGCCATCGTCGCCGCTGAAAAGGCGCGTCGCCGCAAGGTTTTGGGTACGTTGATTGGCATGTTGGTCTTCATACTCATGCTTTCGGGACTTTTGATATGGGCATTGAGCCAGAAAAGCGAGGCAGACGCGCAGAGGGAGCTTGCCGAAGGTAACGCCAATGCTGCCAAAGCCGCGCAGGCTGAGGCACAAAAACAGGCTGAAGCCGCTTTACATGCCAAGGAAGAAGCCGATAAACAGCGCGACCGCGCCGATGATGAGCGTAAAAAAGCATTGGAAGCCAAAACTGAGTCCGACAGTGCGCGTCATTTGGCAGAACTTGCACAGCGCGAAGCAGATGTTATGCGTGACAGTGCGTTACACAACGCCGAATTTGCTTATAATCAGAAACTTGCCGCCGATAGTGCGCGGCATGAGGCTGAGGAACAGATGGAACGTGCGAAGCAGGCGAGTGATTCCGCAGCAAAATTGTATTACGTCGCACTCTGCAACACCCTCGCTATGAAGGCAAAAAACAGTTATGAGGACAAGACCCTCAATCTCCGCCTTGCCAACACTGCATGTCAGATGAACCTCAAAGGCGGCAGGAACACTATTAATGCAGACCTTTATGATGCGATGCTGTTTGCATTGGAGCAGAATGGAATCGTACATGGACAACCTCTGCAGACTGGTACTTTGAAATCCTTTGCGGTTGATGCTGACGGCCGCATAATTGCCATTAGCAGCGACGGCGTGGTGTCCAAGCATAATATCCTCGCTAATGGCAACATTGTTCCTGTTCAGATCAATGAGCATTTCACAGCCCATGCGCCGTTAGAGAAGGCGGTGTTTGTCACTCCGACATTGATTGCATACTCGACAAAGGACCGCACTTCATACGTCCTCGACACATACGCCAAGACACACACTCATTTGCCTGCCCATAATGATTATATCCAGGCTGTGTCACAGTCTCCAGATTATAAGAAGTTTGTCGTCTCATATACGAATGGAGTGGTTGACATGCTGTATATGGGAAGTCTCGATAAGCCACGCGCAAGCCATGATTTCGGCACTCAAATCACCGACATCTATTTCCGTAGTGACGGCGAGGTCTATGTATTGTGCCATGATGGAAAGCTGTTGAAGTGGAATTACAATAACGACGAGGTGCTCACAGTCCTCAATTCCTCAGCCGACAAGAATGCCTTCAAGATGGCTCCCATCACCGACAAAAATTTGCTTGCGATATGCTATAATGATGGCGTTGTGCAGTTTGTTGACATGACTAACGACACTCCGGGCGAAAAAATGGCGGGTGCTCATTCAAAACTTGATAATATGGTCTATGACCCCCACACGGGCATACTTGCGCTGTCTTCAGCCGACAGGCGCATCGCGCTCATCAACACCAAAGATTTCAAGGAAAAACCGCTTGCAATAGAGGAGCACAGTCTCAGCGGCATGAATGCTTTCGTAGGAGGCAGCGGCAAGGTCAAGTGCATGGGCTTCAATGATAAAGGCGTCCTTTTCGCCCTGACTGACGACAACATGATGCACCTATGGGACACAGATCCTGTCACATACGCAAGGACGCTTTACGCCATGCAATTGGAACCGCTCACACAGACCGAGTGGGACTTGATTTTGGGACGGGAGTTTTCGGACAAATAATATTAATGGAAAACGATGAAAAAACATTTTGGCGACATATTAATCCTCACATTAATCATCTGGACGGGCGCGGTCGGTTACGCCTCCGCCCAAAATGATTCCCTGCCAGATATTCCGTTGTATGACAACGCGGTCTCCAAGGACGCGCCGCCTTCTGACACGCGAGGAATAATAAACGGCATGTCCGAAGTTAACTTTTTTGGCGACGATGAACTGAGGAATTTCTATAATTATTTTGCCGCTGGAAAGTACCGAGAGGCTGTGGAGTCCTCTAAGAAAATCAATACTTCTAAATTCTCCAAAAACCAGACACAGGTTTTCTACCGGTATGCAGTCGCTGCCTACAAGGAGATGGAGTTTAATGCCGAGGCAGACAGCCTTGCAAGGCGTTTCCTCGAAAAAGACCCATTGTATCAGCCTGTAGGCTACGACCCGTCATCATTTCGTGAAATTCTCGAAAACTATTACACGATACCGAAACTCTCGGTGTGGGTCTCCACAGCAAAAAATTACATCAAGACAAGGCTCGACACCGTGTATGTAACCACCATCGACACCCTGCAGCGCGAGCCCGACTACGATTATAATGCGTTCAGCGTGCAAGTTGGCTTCGAATACCACCCGATTCGATTTCTTTCGATAGCCGTCGCACCCACATTGACATTCTACGACTACACACGCAGCAGTAGGAGGCACGAGTGGGCAACCTATTATTTTAAGGAGAAATACAGCGTCCTATCCCTGCAGCTGCGCGTTGAGGCGGGGTGGTACAGGGACAATTTGTTTTTTGCACCGTCTATATACGTGGGCATACAGCCCAAATACGTGCTGCGCTCGCGCTATGTAAGTTATGTGGAATTACATCGTTTAATTGAGGATGAACCTGATTATAAGTCCAATACCGATGTCAAAAACCAGTTCAACTACGCTCTGTTTTGCGGTGCGAGGTTGTGTTTCAACCACAAGAAGAGGTTTTCATATTTCGTCGAAGCGTCATTTTCAAGAGATATGTTGACCATCAACGATTCAGGGAAAAAATACGAGTCCACCGATGCTGTATTTCGCGATCTCTACATCAACGACGCATATCGTATTGAGGAGATAATCGTAATGGCTGGCATCAAGGTTAACCTCAAATATTCCACCGTAGCCAAAAATGGATATGGATACAATCATAAATAAAAACTGATAATGACTATGAAATTGAAATACTGCATAATATCATTGATTTTTTTGACGATTACTTCAAGCGTCCTCCTCTCTTGCGATGACGACGAGACAGTATATTATTCTGGCAAGGATGCCGACATCAAGTTCTTGCCGTTCACATCGTATAGGTCATTTTATGCTTGCGATAATAAATGTATTGTTACCCGTGCGAAGCAAGGCGAAAACAAAGATCTGAAATACTATCTTGTAAAAGTAGGTGTTGATGGGACTATTGATAGCACATTCTACACTTTTAGTGAAGCCGAAGATATAACCAGTTCTGATGGCGATATGTATTTCAATTCTTCAAACCAACTTTTCCTCGTAAACAAAGATTACACCACAAATTCTTTCACTATTTTCAGGTACGATGCCGCCGACTTTTCCCAACGTAAAACAATGACATTCTGCCTCCCCGACGAATTCAACAATCCAGGCAGTACTCCGCTCGATGATGGCGGGTACGCTTTCCTTGCGCAAAAGATGTCTTTCGAAGATGGAACGTCAGAATGGTTTTTGTATAGATTGGATGCAGATGGCAATGAACGTGAGCCAATGCCCTTGTATTTGAATGTCGAAGATGTTCGTATGATTTACTCTTTCGGCAATTCTTTGATTGTATATCGCAGCAATTGGTTAGAACATTTGAATATATTCAGTTTTTACACTTTCGAAGGCAAATTTCTCAATGAAGTCATAATTCCCTATTCCGGTATGGAGACGCATAAGTTGCATTTTGTCAACAATAGTTTATACTTGTCTATTGGTGATTATGTCGATGGGAAAAAATATAATACGTTTTATAGATTGGACTACGAAGGCAACGTTCTGCAAAAAACCCCTACCATGATGTTTTATGATTACGAGTGTATAACAGAGATTGACGGTCGTATATACGTAGCTGGACAAAAAAATAGATCGCACGAAGGAAAAGGCAGTGCAGATGATGGAATTGTGTATTCGATAGACAGGGACAATTTTGAAGACATCGACAGCATCAAGATGAAATATAAAGATGTAATCCCGCTTGCTGTGATGCCCGACCAAAAGGAGGGCTACAATGTTTTCCTGATTCGCAGGTACAATTACACCGATGAAATGATGAATGATAATACAACTCGCAACATTTACATATACCACGTTGACGACCTCCACAACCTTCAAATAGATGATTAGCCATGACACTCAACACGCTCGACATATTACTCATCATCATTGCGGTCGCGGCAATTGCAGCGGCTGCATACATGTTTTTCTGGCGGCGGACACTCCTTCTGAGGGCTTCACGCCGTTTCGACAGGAAATATTCCGCCATGCTCCGCGAGGCGGACAGCGAGATCGAGAGGCTCAACATCATTAACTATGAACTCAAAAACAAATCCGACGAGCCTAAGACTTCCACTAATGCTATAAGTGTGCCTAATCAACTGTTTGACTTAGAAAAAATTGCAGCCGAACAGAAAAAACTCGAAGCCCAGCAGCAGGAACTCGCCGACCGCAACAAACAGTTATGGGACATGAGCGTTTCCATAGAGAAGGAACGCCAGCACATCCAACTCCTAAAGAATGAGATTGAAGAACAGCACCGCGCTGTGACTTCAAGCATCAAGTACGCAAAACTCATCCAAGACGCCGTCCTGCCGTCCGAAGAAATCCTCAAAGAATCATTCATGGACGTTTTCCTGTTTTGGAAGCCGAGGGACATCGTTTCGGGCGATTTTTATTGGATGAAGCGCATAGGCGACACTGTGATTTTCACAGTCGCCGACTGCACGGGACACGGCGTGCCGGGCGCGTTCATGAGCATGCTCGGTGTGTCCTTCCTGAACGAGATATGCGTGGATTTCAATTCAGAGACCAGCCCCGCCCAAGTCCTCGAAGAAATGCGCCGCAAAGTCATCAGCACCCTTAAACAGACTAACGCTCCCGCCGAGCAGAAGGACGGCATGGACATGGGGCTGTGCATATTGAACACTAAGACGATGAAAATGCAGTTCGCCGGCGCAAACAACGGCATGTACCATGTGCGCGGCTCGGAACTCACGGAATACAAGCCCGTGCGCAATCCTATTGGCATATATCTGAAGATGAGGCCTTTTGAAAACCGCGACGTTGACATACAGCGCGGAGACTACGTGTATATGTTTTCGGACGGCTATTCCGATCAGTTCAGCTATGACAACCAGAAATACACCACGCGCCGCCTAAAAGACCTCCTCGTCAATATCAATTCAAAAACCAAGTCCGCCTCCGAGCAAGCGAGCCTCCTCGATACGGCGTTGAACCTATGGAAGGGCGACTATGAACAACTCGACGACATACTCATCGGCGGCTATCAGATAAAATGATTTGTTCTCTTAACAGCCTGAAAACCAATACGAAAAAAGGGAAACCCTTTGCAGGATTTCCCTTGATGTACAATTACTAATATCAACTTAAACCAATATATGAAAAAAAACAATTCTTCTCTCTGTTTCTACGCTGCAAAGTTACAAAGTGTTTTTGTTAATCGGTTTGAATTGTTCTTAATGTATGTTAACTAACCGTTAAAACCAACGGTGCCATATCATCCACCAGCCGAATTTTATGCCGAGCAGAAAGTTCCAGAATGTGGCTTTCACCTTGCCGTAATGCTTGCACATTATCCTGTACCGTTCCTTCAGTCCGGGCACGATTGTGCGCTTGGTTTGCCCTCCATCCATGAATAATGAAATCGCTTTGCCATAGTTTGTTATGACCTTTGACTTTAATAAAACATTCAAACACCAGTCATAATCCGCCGCATACCTATAATTCGTGTCATATTCGCTGCACAGCGTCCGTCGTGCGATGAAAGACTGATGGCAGACCAACATTCCACGTTTGAAATCCTTCCATGAAAGTTTTTCCGGCGGACGGTGCCGGCGGGAGTGTAGGATGTTACCGTCCTCGTCGGTGATGTGCGTGTCGCCGTATATGACGTCGCTGTCGGCAGGCGCATTGCCGAAAATGTCGGTCAGCAGGGTAGGGGAGGAGAGGGCGTCACCGCTGTTGATATACAAAACGTAGTCGCCGGTAGCAAGCCGCAGCCCCTTGTTCATCGCGTCATAAAGCCCCTTGTCAGGCTCGGAGATGACGACGGCGATACGATCGCGGTACTCGTTGACGATTTCCATCGTGGAGTCCTTGCTCTTGCCGTCGATGATTATGTATTCAATCGCGGGATAGTCCTGCCCGACGATGCTTTCGATGGTGCGGCGGATGAACTTTTCGCTGTTATAGACCACCGTTATGATGCTTATCTTGGTCATTGTGAATGAAAAAAATGTGCCTTACAACTATTCAGAGCGCAATATTAAAAAAAAATTGCGACTTGATGAATTTTTTTTTGGATAATTGGATAAAAAGTGTTTACTTTGCAGTCTGAAAATGTCCAGACGGGCAGGCTCACTAATATAATGAAAATAATTTAGTTAACTAATAATAAAAGTAATAAGAAATGGCTCATAACGCATCTGCAAAGAAGAGAATCAGGCAGAACGAAGCACGCAGGCTTCACAACCGCTACTACGCGGTTACAATGCGCAACGCTGTACGTAAGCTCCGCGCATGCGACAACAAGGAGGAGGCTGAGAAGTCGCTCCCCTTGGTATCTAAAATGATTGACAAGCTCGCCAAGAAGAACGTCATCCACAAGAACAAGGCGGCTAACCTCAAGTCGAAGTTGGCGCATCACGTCAACGCTCTCGGCAAGGCCGCTTAACGAGCCAAAGATTTAGATAATTTTGTTGCAACAAAACAGTTTATTGCCGGTCGTGAACCTACGTTTGCGATCGGCTTTTTTATGGGTGTATTATTGTTAAAACTCAATTAGTGTAACCGTTACATTTTTATAATACTTTGTTAATCATGGTTTAATATCTATCTCGAAAAATCGTTGTAATTTTGCAGTGTAAATGATAGAAATTAGTTTTTGAGTTTTAATTGTTGTTATTTGTATTTTTATTTTTTTTAATTGTCTTTTCATAATATTAGGTTTAGGTTAAGAATTAGTAGCAGAAGCAGGCCTGGGAAGGTCTGCTTTTGTGTTTTTATGCGATTTATTGATTTATGAATTATATGCATTATTAATTGTGAATTAATTAAATTCTTATACCGAGGAGTGTGATGTCGTCGAGTTGTGCGTTTTGACCCATCCAAAGTTCTATGTCTTTTTCAATGTCATACATCTGTTTGTCGAGGTCGTTGTCACAATGCTCTGCAAGGCGCATTGTGAGCCTGCGGAGCGAATATTTGCTGAAATCGGAGCCTCCGAGTTGGTCGGGGATGCCGTCGGTGAATAGATAGAGCATGTCGCCTTTGGAGACTTTGACTTGGTGAGTCGTGAAGTCTTCTTCTTTTACGTAGTTTCCAATGGGCATGAAGTCGCCTTTAATGCGTGTGATTTTGCCATTATGGACTATTATTGCGTTTTGGTTGGCTCCGGCGAAATCCAATGTCACTCCATCGGGACGCAGTACGCATATAGACATGTCCATGCCGTCATCGTTTGCAAATCGCGGGTCTGTGGCGTTTTTGTTGAATGAGTGTTTTATGAAGTCGCGGAGTTGTTGGAGTATTGCTGAGGGGTTTATGTCGCCACCCGTGATTTCGAGTTGTCCCAAGATGTCTTTCAATGCGCTGATGCCCATCATGCTGAGTAATGCGCCAGGCACGCCGTGTCCTGTGCAGTCGGCAACGACGATTATCTTGTGCCCACGGATGGAGTCCACGCGGTAGAAGTCGCCGCTCACGATGTCCCTCGGGCGGTAGAGCACGAAGTTTTGAGGGAAGATGGAGTCCATTTCTTCCTGCGATGTTATTACGGTGCGCTGTATGCGCTGTGCGTATGTTATTGAATTGCGCATCTGACGGTTTGTGCGGGCGAGGCGTTCCTTTTGGGAGGCGATTTCTTCCTTCTGTTGGGCAAGTATGGCGTTTTTGCTCATCAGAGCCTCGTTTGATTGGCGTTTTTGGCGGAACGCTTTGTACACGAGGAACACTATCGCGGTCATCATTGTGATGATGACGAGTAGCGCGATGGTGATTGCCCTCTGCCGCTGACGGCGTTCTTCGTTGATGATGCGTTCTTTTTCTATGCGCTCTTTTTCGTCTTTGATTTCCTGTTGTGCATAATACTCGGAGGCGCGGCGCATTTCGGATTCATTTGAGATTTTAAGTTTGAGGTCGTAGTGCTGTTTGAGCGCGTCGAGAGCCTTTGCTTTGTCGCCGGTGTGTTCATAACATTCGGAGAGCCGCTTTTGTATGGACATTTCGTTGTGTTCGCTGCCTTCGTCGATGGCGTTTTTCAGTGCGTCAGATAGGATTGGGATTGCCTGGGAATGTTTGCCTTCAAGCATGAGCATGTCAGCCTCTGTCTGTGAGGCGAGGAGGAAGCCTTCAGTTTCAGAAAGGTTGTTTTGTTTGAATAGGTTGAGGTAATGCCGGCAGCTGTCGATGTATTCGCGTTTTTCTTGCATTTTAGCAAGTTTCACATAGCAGTCGGCAAGAGAGATGTAGTTTCCAATTCGCTCGGCTGTGGCGTAGTCGTTGTTGATGTCGGGCATCATTTTTTCGGCTATTTTGAGGTATTTTTTCGCAGTGATGATGCCCTGCAATGCCATTTGTGAGTTGCGCTCGCTGAATTGTTGGAGGTAGGTCTCGCCGATGTTGCGGTAGTCGTATGCCATTTGTATAGTGTCACGCATTTCAGTGCTGAGATTCAGGGACTTGTGATACTGCTCCTGTGCCGATTTGTACATTCCGACACTCGCAAATGACTGTCCGATTGTGCGTATCACAATACATTCGTAGCTCGTGTCCTTGAGTTCCGTGAACATTTCAAGACTTCTATAATATGCGTCCCACATTTTGGAGATGTCTGACAGTTCATAATATACGTTTCCGAGGCTGAGGCTCGTGGCTCCTATGAAATGCTTGTCTCCAAGTTCTGTGGCGTATTTGATGCTCTGTGTGTATGATTCCACGGCGTCGTCGAATTGCATGTTGTAGTACTGAGCCCATCCAATGTTGTCGAGGCTCACCATGAGCGTCCATTTGTCATCGTATTGCCGTGCAATGTCCATGGCGAGTGTGCTGTATTTGATGATTGTGTCGGGGTCGTTGACGAGTGCTGAAATTTGGACGTAGATTTTGGCTTTAGCGGTGTCGCTGTCTGTTTCGGCAGCCTGTCGGATAAGGCCGGCGAAGGAATCCGCGTATTGAGGGGCGGCGTTGAGTGCCATGAAAAGGCATAGTATCAGAGTAAGGCAGCGTTTCATGTCGTGTGATGGTGCGGCATATAACACACCGTTATTATTATACGAAAATGCGGGTTGTTTTGTTTCGATTTTTGCGGATTTTTTGTGTGGGGTGGGGGAGTGTGTTATATTCCAATCCCGACGATTGTGATGTCGCCTGTCTGTGGTTTGCCGCCCGTGATAGTGTCGATGGCGGTTTGTGTACTGTCTGTGTGATGGATTGCGAGCGATTTGCAGATGTCCTCCGGCTCACTGCCCGTGGAGGTCATAAGTCGGCGCGTGTTATTGGAGTAAAGAAACAGGTAATCGCCTTCAATAAGTTGTATGACAGTATCTTCTCGTTTGTTGATGTTTATCAAATTTGACGTGTTTCCCCTCACTAAAACTGCGTCGTTTCCTATTGCGGAAAATCTCAAGAGGTTGTTGACGTCGATTATGCAGAATGATATGGCAATTTCCACGCCTGCGCCTATCGACCCCCTGACTTTGTTTTCAACTTGTGTGAGAATTTCGGATGGTGAGATTTTCTGGTCTGTGGGGACTTTGCTCACAGCTTCTTTGAGTGAATCCGCAACGAGCATACATGTCATCGCCCCCGGCACTCCGTGTTCGTTTCCACCGCCAACCGCCACATATCTTTCATTGTCGGTTTCCTTGACCCAGTACCAGTCGCCGCTGACAATTTCCTGCGGACGGTAGATTATGAGGTTGTCGGGGAATGCCGCCGATATGTCTTCCTGAGAACTTGTTGCGGCGACTTGTATTCGCCTTGCATACGCCATGCTCTGCCGGATTTTTTCGGATGTTTCCTGGAGTTCTTTCTTCTGGTCGTCGATTGTCCATTGCTGTTTAAGAATCAGGGCGTTTCGCGTGGCGATTTTTTTGACGGAGCGGCGCGATGCAAGCCATGAAAAAATGATTATTCCCATAATAAATGCAACAGCAATTATTGTTACGAAGATGAAAGTGTGGGTGCGCTGTTTCTGTCGTTCCTTTTCTTGCTGACTCTCCATCGCCATCTCGTTATCGAGTTCTATGTTTCTTTTTTCGCTTTCAATTTTGTAGCGGGCGTTGTAGGCTATGGCCTGCGCCATTGCGTCCGCTCCAGACAGGGTTTGCTGGACGGCGTCGAATTTGTTGAGGTAAAGAAGCGCGTTCCCGTAGTCCCCGATTTTTTCGTATGATTCGGCGAGAAGGTTGTATGTTATGTTTGAAATGTATTCGTAGTTGCCTTCCTTGAAGAGTTCAATGCATTGTTTCAGGGTTTCGATTGCACGTTTGTATTTCTGTTCATACATCAGTTGTCGTGCATGGATATGGAGGCATGTGATTTTGTCGCCTGGGAGGCCGGTAATGTTGTAGGCGTAATTGTCGTACAGCTCAATGTATGTTTTTGATGAGTCGATGTAACGGTCGTCATAATAGAATTTTGCAAGTGTCAGGTAGCAGTATATGATTTCGGCGTAGTTGTTATACCTGATAGCCTCGTAGTATTGGTCGATATTTTCCGCCTTTCTAAAGTATTCTTCAGCCTTCAAAGCCCATTCTTTTGCTTTTTTGACACCTTCTATGTCCGTGTCTTCAGGAGTGCTGATAGCCCCGAGTTGTTTTGCGTATGAGCCCATTTCTGCGTAGTTGCCTTTTTTAGTAGCGAGTTCCAGGGCTGACATGAGCATTTCTTGCGCCACGTTTCCCATCTTCTGGTTTTGGTACACGTCGGCGATTTCCGAGTATGCATAGCAGATGTTTATTGTGTCATGCGCTTCCTGGGCGATGCCAAGTCCACGATAGAGGTTGTCCCACATGTCTTTGTATTGGCTCATGTAGCGGAAGCACGCGGCGATATTGATGTAGCTCATAGAGGCTTCCCCCAAAAGGTTTTGCCTTTCAAACATTGCCGCCGCCCTTTGGTATTTGTCGCGGCTCTTGTCGAAGTCACTTTTTATGAAATAAGCCCAACCCAAGTATGAATAGCATTGAGCCATGCTTGAGAGGTCGGTGATGTCGATGTTTTGGAGCGCAAGGGTTGAATATTTTATCACTGTGTCCGCTTCGTATGCTTGGGCACTGATGTCCAAGCAGATGTTAGCCTTTTCTTGGCTGTCAGTCGTGGAATAGAATGCCTCTCTCAGACTATCGACGACGGAGTTGTCCTCCTGCGCTTTGGATGCCGGCGCAAGGGACAGTATGATGAGCATTGTTAATAATATGTTCGCTATAGTTTTCATGTCGTCTTTGTCTATATTCTTATTCCCACGAGCGTCCTGTCGTCAACCTGTGGAGATTCGCCTGTGTATGAGTCAATGTCTTGTTCAAAAAGAGCCATCTGCTGTTTCATCGGGAGAGTGTGGTGTTCATAGAGGAAGTCCATCAATCTCTTGAATGAATATTTCCTCTCATTGTCGCCGCCGGTCTGGTCTTGGATTCCGTCCGAAAACAGATAAACCGCGTCGCCGCTGTTTACAGACTGTTCCGTGGTTTCAAAATGCTCTTTTTCCCTGACATAGTTGCCTATTGGGTTTGCGTCGCCTTTCAGTCGTATGGCTTCCCCTCCGCTTATCAATATCACGCTCTGGTTTGCGCCGCTAAAAAGCAATTTGTCGTTGGATGGCGGCAGGATGACGATTGACATGTCCATGCCGTCGTCGATGTTTGTTTTGCTGTCGGCGGTGTCCTTGTTGAGCGCTTTTTTTATGGCTGTACGCATTTCGTCAAGTATGAGGCCTGGCAGGATTGGGGACGAGGAGTGACGGAGTTTGTTGATGATGTCTTTCATTGCGCTCACTCCGAGCATACAAAGCAGTGCGCCCGGGATTCCGTGACCTGTGCAGTCCGCCTCAATCATTATCCTGTGTCCTTTCAGCGAGGTCGCCATGTACCAGTCGCCGCTCACGATGTTCCTCGGATGGTAATATATGAAGTTTTCAGGAAATATCGCCGTCACGCTTTCTTCGTTGCCGATTGCTCGCGACTGTATTTGGGAGGCGTATTCAACGCTTGAGAGTATTATAGCCTGAGCTTGCTGCTCGTCGTTTTTCTGGCGTTCAATGACGTCACGCTGAGCGAGGAGTTTGTCATTTCGGTCGTTGAGTTCCTTGTTGAGGCGGTTTTTCTGTCGGATTGATGCAATGATTGCCAATGCAATCAACGCTGTCGCTACGAGACCCTCCATCAATGACTTGAAAATGGATTCTTGTTTTATTTTGTCTGCGTGGTCGTGGGCTTCGCGGATTTTTCGTTCGTTTTCATGTTGGTCGCGAGCCGCGTTTATTTCTGTCTGCGCTGCGAAGTTTGCGGCGCGTTTGATGTTTTCCTCATCGCTAGACTTGTCGTAGATTTCGATGTATTTTTTCTTGGCGAGGTAGGCTTCTTTTGTTTTCTTGATTGCGGCGTATGCTTCGTAGAGAAGTTTATATACATTAGCCATGTCGCGGGAGTAGGTGTCTTTCACATTCAGATGCGTGGCATTCTCAAGAACCTCGATAGCCTCCTTGTAGGCTTTGTCGTTCATCAGAAGCATTGCTTTCAATGTTTCCGTGGCAAGGCTGTCCGTGTTTTGTTTGGCAGTGTAGCGGGCGAGATAGATGCGGCAACTGTCGGCGTATTCGGGATGTTTCGAGGTTGTATGGAGAAGCGCCATATAGCATTTAGACAGAGCAAGCATAGATCTGTGTCTCAATGTGTCTGTGAGATTGTCCGTTTGGTAGTAACATTCGTTGACGGCGCGTGTGAGGAAGTCGCGGGCTCTTGTCATTATTATCGCAGTGCTGTCAGTCTCTGTTCCAAAGTTTTCATTGATGATAGCGTTTCCAATATTGAAATGGCATATTGCGATGTCGTTTGTGGCGTTGTTAGCCTGTGCAAGTGAGAGCGCGGAGTTATAATAATCGTGCGCCTGCTGGTACATGCCGAAATGTTCGTATGCTTCGCCCATCTCTATTGTAGCCCAGCATATTTTTGATGTGTCGTGGAGCTGCTCAAATAGGTTTTTGCTCTGATAGAAGCATCTCCACATATCAATGTATTTTTGTGTGTTTTTGTAGCAAATTCCGAGGTTGCCCAAAGTCCTCGCCATGTCATAAGTGCGTGAATTGCTTTCGGAGACCATTATGTAATGCTTCTTGTAATAGACGATGGCAGAGTCATAATTTTTTTCTTGACCATATATGTATGCAAGATTGTTGAAACAATCTATCAGAAGTGGAATGTCCTTTTTCCTGTTTGCTATCTCGTATGCAAGATTGGTGTAAAATTTTATGGTGTCGAGAGCTGAGTAACGTTTGGTTATGGCAATATACTGCCTCGCCATTTCGAGTTCATTGTCGTTCTGTGACAATACCTTCGATGGCGCTAATACAGTAAATAATAGCAACAAAAACGATATGACATAAAGTTTCACTTCAAGTGCCTGAATTACATCTTTTTAAGTTTGTAAAAATAGAGATTTTTTTTGACGTGGCAAAATAAAAATGGCTTTTGTCGAGTTTTGTTAACATTTATTGTGTGCATGAAAAAAACAACCCGAAAACATTATATTTTCGGGTTGTAGTCATTTTTTTGTTTGTCAATGTGTAATGCGGCGTTAGTTGACGAGGACATTCAACTTATTGTTGCTGAACTCCACCAATCCTCCGTTGACATCGAAAAACTTGTCACCATCGGCGGCTGTAGTCACCTTGATGCGGCCTTTTTCCAACGTGGAGATGATGGCGGCGTGGTTTTCGAGAATTTCGAACGCGCCCTTGCTGCCCGGAAGGCTCACCAACGTAGCCTCGCCGCTAAATATCAAATTGTCTGGTGAAATTATATCTACTGTCATGTCGGTACGGTTTTATTTGGTTTCCTTTAACAGTTTTTCGCCCTTCTCGATGGCCTCCTCGATGGTGCCGACAAGGTGGAACGCAGCCTCCGGGTATTGGTCGACCTCACCGTCCATGATCATGTTGAAGCCCTTGATGGTGTCTTCGATGGAGATGAGTTTGCCCTTCAAGCCGGTGAACTGCTCCGCTACGTGGAACGGCTGCGACAAGAACCTCTGAACGCGCCTTGCACGCGATACGGTGAGCTTGTCCTGCTCCGAGAGCTCCTCCATGCCGAGGATGTTGATGATGTCCTGCAGCTCGTTGTAACGCTGCAAAATCTGCTTAACCCTCTGTGCGCACTCATAATGAGCCTTGCCCACGATGTCGGGAGTAAGGATGCGCGAGGTGGAGTCGAGCGGGTCCACAGCCGGGTAGATGCCGAG
>JAGCRY010000140.1 GCA_017964465.1 Bacteroidales bacterium
TGAGGCGGGGATGATAGAGCACATCGCGCAGTCGGCGGCGTTGTTTGCAGGCTACAACGATTGGATCAACCATCGTCCCATTGTGCTCGGCTACATCGCCGAAATCAAGAAATTTGCCCTCGCTGCCACCGCGCACGTGGGTGATACGCTCGTATCGAGGCTCAATGTGGTGTCGCAGGCGATGAACATTACGCTTATGGACGCCACTACCACAATCAACGGCAATGTGGCCGCCTCGTGCAAGATTAAGATTTTTATGGACAAGAAGAAATAGATGGAGACGCAGGACAATACACAACAGGCTCTGTGCGTCTCCTTCGAGTTTCAAGTGCCGTTCTACGACCTCGACGGCATACAGATGGTTTGGCACGGCAACTACGTCAAATATATGGAGGACGCCCGCGAAAAGTTTGGGGCGAAGTACGGTTTTGAGTATCTTCATATCTTCAATAGCGGCTACCTTGCGCCAGTCGTAGATATGCACATCAAGTACCGTAACTCGGCGCGTATCAGCGATACGCTCAGGATGACAATCACCTACATCCCTACACGCGCCGCCAAGATGGTGTTCCGCTACGAGATAGTACGTCCATCCGACAACGCCCTCATCATCGAGGCGGAGACCACGCAACTCTTTGTGTCGCGCTCCGGCGAATTTGAACCCGCCAACCCAGTCTTTTACGCCGAGTGGAAGGAGCGTTGGAATATAGGCGGCGCATTGTCAAAGTGAAAATTACATTATAAAAAAATGCTTGTAAAAGATTTTTATACAATAGACGGCAAGGAGGCGCAGGAGGACGGCGCAGTAGTTTACAGTGTGTCGTTCAATGCTGCACACGATGTTTATAAGGGACATTTTCCCGAGCGTCCGATAACCCCCGGCGTCTGCAACATCCAAATGATCAAGGAACTCGCCGAGGATTCGTGCGGACGTGCATTGACATTGACAGCGATAGACCGCTGCCGCTTTACCGCTATGGTAACTCCCGACGGCTCGCCAAAACTCAATATCAAGGTGCAGTTGGACGACACCAAACTTTCCGCTACAATTTTCCACGAGGGCACCACTTATATGACGCTTTCCGGCTCGGTGGCAGACCTTATGAATTGAAAATTGAAAGTTGAAAATTGACAATTGAAAGTTGAACATTGTCAATTGTCAATTAAGAATTATTATGAACAGTTACGATGCAGCGATAATTGGAGCGGGCTTGGGTGGCCTGCAATGTGCATACATTCTTGCCAAAAGGGGTATGAAGGTGGTTGTCGTGGAGAAAGGTCAACTCCTCGGCGGCTGCATACAGACCTTTGCGCGTCGTGGTCGTAAGTTCGATACAGGTTTTCATTACGTGGGTGGATTGGACGACGGACAGCCGCTCAATAGGCTTTTCAAGGAATTTGGATTGATGGATTTGCCGTGGGTGAGGCTTGATGATGATGGTTTCGACGAGGTAATCTATGGCGGCAAATCGTATATGATACCGTCTGGTTTTGATAATTTCAAGGCGCGGATGAAGGGCAGTTTCCCCGGCTCGGCGGCTGAGATTGATTCTTATACGGATTTTTTGGAAGGCGTTGCGACGGGCATTTTTGGAAGTTTTGACCGTGCGGGCGACGGCAATATGTCGGAAGGCTCGCTCTTTTCGCGTGGCGCATACGATTTTCTTACATCCACAATACACGATTCTACGCTCCAAAACGTACTCTCCGGCACTTCGCCAAAGTTGACGCTGCAAAAGGAGACATTGCCGCTTTACACATTTGTGCAAATCAACGCTTCGTTCATACTCTCGGCGTACAGATTGCGCGGCGGCGGTATGCAAGTCGCCGATAGTTTGGCGGCGAGCATCAGGAAGTTTGGCGGCGAGGTAATCACCGATGCGGAAGTTACCAAATTGATGGAAAGCAATGGTGTAGTTGATACACTCGAAATCGCCAACCACGAACCCATTACAGCAAAAATAATCATTGCCGACATACATCCAGCACAGTTTATCCGCATTGCGGAAGGCACGTCGTTTGTCCGCAATATCTACAAGAGGCGCATCACGGCGTTGCAGAATGGTTTTGGAATGTTTACGGCTAATATTTCGTTGAAGCCCGGCGTGGTCAAGTATCTCAACCGCAATATTTATATCCACAATACCGACGATGTTTGGACAGAAGGCACGCAGACCGCCGCTGAGCAACCGAGGTGTTGCCTTGTAAGTTTTGGTGTTCCCGAGGCGGGGGAGGAATACGCACAAAACATCGACCTCCTTACGCCTATGCAATGGGCGGACGTTGCAGAATTTGCGGGCAGCCGCGTGATGCGTCGCCCCGATGCCTACAACGAACTTAAAAACCGTAAGGCGTCGCAACTGATTGACATTGCGTCCAATTACATACCCGGACTTAAAGACGCCATCGAAAACGTCTATACGTCCACGCCGCTCACTTACGCCGACTACACCGGCACGGAGCAAGGTTCGGCGTATGGTGTCAACAAGGATTTCAACCGCCTTGCATATACGCTCCTGACGCCATTGTCGCCGATACCAAACGTATTTTTCACGGGTCAAAACCTGAGTCTCCACGGCATCCTCGGCGTATCGATGACATCGCTCTTCACCTGCGCGGCGGCATTGAAAGAAAAGCCCGGCTTCGGGTTGTTTGGGGAGTGAACGAGGAGAGAGGAATGAGGAAAGAGAAAAGATTAAAGATTAAAGACGAAAGTTGGAAATCAACAAATCAAAAATCAACAAATCAAAAATCAATAAATCAACAAATCAACAAATCAAAAATAAAAAGTTATGGAAGATAACAAAGAAAAATCGGAAATAGGTTTTGCGTTTGCAAAAGAGAATTATAAGTTGGTGCTTATAGGTTTGGGCATCATTATCTTTGGCTTTATCCTGATGGCTGGCGGCGGCAGCGACGACCCCAACGTCTTCGATGAGTCGATATTCAGTTTCACGCGCATCACCCTCGCGCCGATTGTCGTATTGGCAGGTTTCGGCTTCGAGATTTATGCTATTATGCATAAGCCGAAGAGCGAGGAATAGTTAGTTAATTATCCTCCTTCTTTTTGAAAAAACTTTTGAAATACTCCCACGCCTTGCCTTTTTCTGGCACGGGGTCGTAGCCGTGTGTACCCCAAGGGTTGCAGCGCATTATGCGGAAAAAGGTGAGCCAGGAACCAATGAATATGCCGTGCACCATCACAGCCTGTATGCAATATTGTGAACAGGTGGGCGTGTGGCGGCACGAGTTAGGTAGGATAGGGGAGATGGCTATCCTATAAAAATATACTGGCAATAGGTATGCTTTCCTTATTATGTGCAACACA
>JAGCRY010000141.1 GCA_017964465.1 Bacteroidales bacterium
CAGTTCCTCATCAACAGCATCTCGCTGCCCGAAGAGCTCCAGAAGAAACTCGACGAAGGCACCGGCATGAACATGCTCGGCGACATGAACAAGTACCAGCAGATGTCCATGGCTGACGCTATGAAGACTGCAGCAGCCAACCCCGGCGGCGGTGGCGGCGGCATGGAAGGCATGATGGGCATGATGATGATGAACAACATGATGAACCAGCAGATGCAGCAGCAACAGATGATGAACCAGCAGCAGATGATGAACCAGGGCTACGGTCAGGGCTATGGACAGCCCTACGGTCAGGCAGCTCCTCCGCCCCCGCCAATGGCTTCGTCCTACTACGCTTACGTCAATGGTCAGCAGGCTGGTCCGTTCCCGATTCCGACATTGCAGCAGATGGCGGCTCAGGGCACTTTCACTCCCGACACTCAGGTATGGAAGCAAGGCATGCCGGGTTGGGCTGCGGCTAACACCGTTCCCGAACTCGCAAGCGTATTCGGCTCTACGCCTCCTCCTCCCCCAATGCCGGGCGGCGTTCCCCCGATGCCGGGCGCGTAATGCACATCCCAAAATCATCTCGATAAGCCATTAGGCTCTCAAGGCAGAAGGGCAGGCTATAATGCCCTGTCGTTCTGCCTTGTTTATCATTTTTAGTCTGAAAACAAACGACAAGACAATCTCAATAAACACAAAACACAATGGCAGAATCACAAAACCAAGTTAAGTGTAGGCAGTGTGGCGGCACTTTGATGTTCGCACCGGGCACCACAAGCCTCCAGTGTGAGTTTTGCGGCGCAATGAACGAAATCGACAAGTCCAACTGGGACTACGCCGCAATGTCCACAAAACACAATTTCCTCGCCGACATCTCAAATATTCCCGAAGGCGAAATGGAAGTTGTTAACAGCGTAAAATGCCAGTGCTGCGGCGCTCAGACCACATTTAGCTCAAATGTTGTTACAGCAAACTGCGACTTCTGCGGAAGCCCCATCACAATAAAACCCGACAGCTCAACTTCTTCAAGCCGTATCAAACCGCAGGGCGTTATCCCCTTCATGGTGACGGCTGACCAGGGACGCAACAAGTTCAACGAATGGATTAAAGGCCTCTGGTTCGCTCCGGGCGACTTGATTAACCGTGCGTCGATGGAGTCTGGTCTGACAGGCATGTACATCCCATACTGGCTGTATTATGTGGACACCGTGACAAGGTACACCGGTAAGCGTGGTGAAAAATACTACACCGAGGAGCAGTACAAGGCTGAGGACGGAACGATGAAGACCAAGAAGGTCGAGCACATCAGATGGCACAACGCTGCCGGCACCGTCTATAAAAACTTCAAAGACCTCATCATTTCGGGTTCAAAGACCTTGGGCTCGGAGGGCGAGAGCCTCCAGAAGAAGTTCAAGTTTGAAGGCATGGTGCCTTACAACGAACAGACCCTCAGCGGCTACAAGTCCGAGACCTACAGCGTTGACCTCAAGGAAGCCTACAAAGAGGCCCAGAAGATCATGGCTGAGGAAATCAAGGACGAAATCAAGAAGGACATTGGCGGCGACAAGCAGGAAATCGACACTAAGGACACCACTGAAAACAACATCGAGTACAAGCACATCCTTGCACCGCTTTGGATCAGTGCGTTCAGGTATGAAGGCAAGTCCTACAGGTTCATGATCAACGGTCAGACCGGCGACATCTCGGGCATCCGTCCGTACAGCAAGGCGAAGATTGCAATCTTCATCGCGGCTATCGTGGCGATCATTGCGCTCATTGTCATTTTGCTAAGATAATTTTGGCTTTTTAGTTTTATTATTTTTTCGCCCGTGGCGTCGGATTTCAATGTCAGATAGCCTCGGGCGAAATTTTTTTTACTCTTTTTTGCATTTTGACATAATAATTGGAACTTTTGTTGCATTATATTATAAATAAAGGTAACTTTGCCGACTAAAACGGACATTAACAAACAAAAGAAAATTTGGAAAAACGATCATGAGAAAGATTATTTGCATTGTGATGACGATAATGGTCTCCCTGATGGCTTCCACTGCAAAGGCGCAGTTCGACGATGCCGCGATAGACCAGATTACTGAGCAGCTCTCCGAGTCTGACGTTTCGGAAGTCAATCAGGCTTTACAACAAATTGAACGCGCCAAGGCTATGCTCGAACAGGTTGCTTCAAAGCAGAAGCAGGCGGACAAACTCCGCGCCGAGGCTCAAAAGGCCTCCAAGGGCGACGCCAAAAAGAAAATCAAGCAGGCTGTGGCTATTGAGCAACCGCTCTACACGCAGCAGGTTAACGCCTTTAATGTTTATGAAAAGGCGAATACTACAATTTATGGCATTTTTGCCAACAACATCAAGGAACTCGCCAGCATCGGCGGCGGCTCCGAGAGCGACGTAATTGACCTGACAAATTTCGCCACTGACACGTGGGGAAAGGCGGAAAAGGGTCTCAAAACCGTGCCTAAGGGCAAAAAGCCCGACCAAAAGGCTGTGGCAAATATCAAGCAGGATGTCAATAAAAACCAAATACGAGCCATCCAGTACCAAATCGAGGCTTACAAATTCCTCCTTGGATTCAGCGGCAGTAACAATTCCGCTGTCACCACTCGCCCGCAGACCGATGATGTTGTTGATAACGCATTTTTCAACCACTTTGCCGAAGATGATGAGGACGACAGTGACAACACCACCGCCGTTGCCACAACAACAACTCCATCACAGCCGCGCCAAAACTCCACGCCCAACAATGACACTATGGACGACGAGGGCTTCAATTTTGTGCAGGGCGGCTCAACCGCTGACCGCATCATCTACAAAGTCCAGGTGGCAGCCGACGCAATTCCGCTCAACATCACAAAACTCCGTCAGATTTGCCCGACGGACGACATCATTAACAACGAGCAGCAGAACGGTATCTACCGCTACACTGTAGGTTATTACACAAGCTATGACGAAGCCAAGGCTCGCGCAATCGAATTGCGTGGAAAGGGCGTTGATGGTGCGTTTGTTGTGGCATACAAAAACGGCGTGCGCATCAAGGAAATCCGTGATGTCTTTAATAACTAATAACCCGCCATGCACAGCACCATAAACTGCAAGGGGCGTCTCATCGACCTCTCCAAGCCGCTCGTGATGGGCATCGTCAACATCACTGAAGACTCGTTCTATGTAGGCAGCCGTTGCTTTAATGAGGATTTGATAAGGGAGCGGGTGCAGTCACAACTGGATGAGGGCGCGTCATTCATAGACATAGGCGCGTATAGCACACGCCCGGGATGTGAGGACATTCCGCCGGAGACAGAGAAGGAGCGCATCGCGAAGGCTATGAAGGTCATAAACAGCAATTTCCCAAACGCAATCGTTTCTGTGGATACCTTCAGGGCTGATGTGGCGCGGTTTGCAGTTCAGGAGTGTGGAGCGTCGATAATAAATGACATTTCAGGCGGCACGCTCGATGACAAGATGTTTGAGACGGTTGCAGATTTGCACGTGCCTTACATCATGATGCATATCAAAGGCACGCCTCAGACCATGCAGCAGCATTGCCAGTATGAAAACATGATGGACGAAATCATCAAGTTTTTCGCCGAGCGTGTCCAGAGGCTCAAACTCTTGGGTGTCAATGACATCATCATCGACCCCGGATTCGGTTTCGCAAAGGATTTGGACCAGAATTATGAACTGATGCAAAGGTTCGACGAACTGAAGGTGTTTGAGCTGCCAATTTTGGTAGGAATTTCGCGTAAGTCTATGATATATAAACTGTTGCGTACAGACGCCGATTCCGCGCTCAATGGCACTACCGTTTTGAATACAATCGCCCTCACGAAGGGTGCAAACATATTAAGGGTTCATGACGTTGAACCCGCAATGGAAGCGATAAAAATATGCGAAAAAACAGGTCTCATATAAAGGCATTTGCAGCTAACATTAGGATGTTTTCGGCGGCAAATATGAAGGTTTTGGCTGTGATGGCGTTGTTGGTTTTCAATGTCTTCACTGCCAACGCCCAGAAACATTCGTTGGAGTTCAAGGGCGGCTTGATGGCTACAAGCACCCGCAACACCGGCAGCGAAACAAAGGACATCCTCGACTACAAGCCCGGTCTTGTTGTCGGCGGCTCGTTCATGTGGAATTTCATGGATGCGTCGCTGCGTGCCGTCGCCGAGGGTTATTATGCCCTGCAGGGCGAAAAGTACGACATGGATGATTATGACAAGGAAGGAAACAGAGTGATGATGAAGTTCAATTCGGACATAAATTATTTCAAACTCGTCCCGAATGTCCGCTATTATGCGCCATACGTGCCTGTGTATGCGGGAGTGGGGATTTATTGGAGCTTCGTCACATCGTCCGAAGTAAAGGGCGACACGCTCGACCAGTCCCATGTGTGGTCTTTCAAGAAGTATTACAGAGGCATGGATTTCGGCAGCCGTGTCGCTATCGGCACAGAAATCGGCATCAGCGACGTGAAATTTGTCATGGAAGCCGCCTACGAATATGGCCTCGCCAACATCTCAAACCGCAAGGAGCGCAAAATCAAAAATCAGTCCATAAGCCTGTCCATCGGCGTTTGCTTCGAAATTGCCGGCAGGCATTACAGGCATTTCTAAAAAACCGCACCCTTTCCACAGGTACTTACACCAAAACACCGAGCAAAATGACCTTTTCAAAAAGGTCTTTTGCTCGGTGTTTATTTTTTCAGTGACGTAAAAAACTATTTCCAGTTCTTCGTCCAGATGTCAACATTTACGTCCTGGAACTGTCCGGCGTTGCGGATGTTTGTGTTGGCTTCTTTGCCAAAGAGGAATTTCGCAACAAATTGTTTTACGGCTTCGTTCTGTGAGTCGCACGCCATGCAATGGTTGTGTTTGCCTTCAACGACGTAGCCGAAGCGGTCGCCGATGCCGAAGCTGTCCCAAACCTTTGATGCAGCCGCGCTCGACACGTAGCCGGAATAGTCGCAGAGCCATTCAAAATCAGGGTTGCCCAAGATGAGGACGGCGCGAGGGGCAATCATGGAGATTATCTGATGGTGGTCGTAGGGGAGGAGTGCGAGTTTTCCATTGAAGTCCTCCTTGAATTTCGGGGCGAACCATGAGTAGTTTGTGTTTTCTACGCGCTCCACGTTTCCACCGACGGCGAGAGTGTAGAAATCGCTCACACGCCATGCGTTAATGCCGCCGCCGCCGGATTCCTGGATGATTGTCAGGGCGATGCGCTCGTCGAATGCGCCTGCAAACATCGCCATTTTGCCTGCATACGAGCATCCAGTTACTGCGATGTGCTTTACGTCGGCGTGGATGATGTCTTTCTGCTGGAATATTGCGTCGATGAGGCGGCTGATGCCCCACGACCAGCCTGAATAGTTGCCGCTGGTGTTCTTGTATTCAGGGTAGAGCTTATAGAACGCGCCCGCAGTGTCCCTGACAGCCTGGTGGCTGCTCTTTATCACTTGGTCATGCTTGAATGGCACAAGGATGCAGCCTTCGAGGAAGTTCGGTCTGATGCTGCCTGAGGGCATGTTCATGCCTATCATGACAGGGAAGGGGCCTTTGCCTTTGGGGATGATGATTTTTGAGGAGAACTCCATGCTCCTGCCGGCGGATTCGACGTGGATTGTGAGAGTGGAGTCCGCCTTGTTGAATGAGGAAGTCACCTTGTCGAAAGTCGGGCGGTTTCCGATTTCATAATCCTGCACCATTCGTGCCACTTCGTTTCTGTGGCGTTCCCATGAGGCGTATGTCGTGTCGCGGCTTCCGTCCATGAAGCGGAAGGGGTCGGGGAGCGCGTGGACGGCATTTGTTAGCGTCGAGGGCGCTGGCGACACTCCGGGCTGTATTTGTGCGCCGGTGTTTTCTTTGTCGAAAACCAGCGGGATGTTTGTCTGCGCCATTGAGATGGTCGCCGACAGTGCAAGTCCCATTGTCAGTAATGTGGTCTTTTTCATAACTGTTTAGGTGTGAGTAAATAATAAAATAAGTATGATGTGTTTTTTATGATGTTAGCGCGAAAAGTTTTTTGAAGACGTCGTTGCGATAGACGTCCGTAACGTGTATTATTTCATCGCCGATGTATATGCAGTCGTTTTTATCGACGGACTTTATTTTATCGACAGCCACAATGTATGAGCGGTTTACACGCATGAGTCCGTATGGCAGGAGCATTTCTTCCACTGCCTTCATGGTCATGAGGGTTATGATGGGTTTTGTGGGCGGCTGCATGACAAATTTCACGTAATCTTTCAGTCCACAGACGTAGAGGAGTTGTGAAAGGTTCACTCTGACCATCATGCCGTCGCTCTTTACAAAAATGTCGTTGCTTGAGGTTTGGGACGGGGTGGGCGAGGGCGCGGAGGAAGTTTGCGCGGCGGATTCTTTGAGTTCAAACCATTCAATGCATTTTTGGGCGGCTTTGAGGAATTTTGCGTAGCTGATAGGCTTCAGGAGGTAGTCCGCTGCGCTTACGTCATAACTCTCGAAGGCGTATTGTTTGAATGCGGTTGTGAAGATGATTTTAGTCTGTTTGGGCACCATCTTAGAGAGTTCCATGCCGTTGAGGTCGGGCATCTGAATGTCCAAAAACAAAATGTCGGGAGGGTTTTCCGTGATTTTGGAAAGCCCTTCCACGCTGTCGGTGTATCCTGCCCTGACTGTGAGGTTTGGCGTGCGGGATATGTAGTTTTTTATGAGTTCGACGGCTTGTGGCTCGTCGTCTATTATTACGCAGTTGAGTTCCATCTTGCTACTTTTTTTTAATGCATAATGCATAATTCATAATGCATAATTGCCATCCGGATATGCATTCGATTTTCGGTGCAAGTTATATATTTTTTTCCAAATATCAACTCAAAACTGCAAATTTAATTTTCAACTTTAATCTTTAATCTATAATCTTTCAACTCTCAACTTCCGTTGTATCCACTTCGAGGGTCGCCTCATAGTTTCCATTTTTGTTGAGGCCGTATTTGAAGGTGTGTTTGTCGGGGTAGGCGAGTTGGAGTCTGCGGATGAGGTTTCCGATACCGATGCCGTGGCCGCTGCGGTTTTCCTGTTTTTTGGGGAAGTTGCTGTTTTCAACTACAAACAGGAGTTTGCCTTGTGATTGAGAGAGTGAAATTTTGATGTATGATTCTTCTTTGTTGCTGATGCCGTGTTTGAAAGCGTTTTCGATGAGAGAGATGTAGAGCAGGGGCAGTATTTTTATTTCTGCGGTCTGTTTCGGGAAGTCTGTTATGACTGTTGTCTTGTCGGAGCAGCGGAGTTTCATGAGGTAAATGTAGTTTTCCATGAACTCAATTTCGCCGTGGAGCGACACTCTGTCTGCCGCCGTTTCATACAGTGCGTAGCGGAGGACGTCGCTCAGACGTGAGAGGTTTTCCTGAGCCTCGTCTGGGTTTGTATAGATTTGGCTTGAGATGTTGTTCATTGTGTTGAACAGGAAGTGCGGGTTGAGTTGGTTTTTGAGCCATTGGAGTTCCGCTTTTTGGTTGTCGCGTTCTTTCTCGAGGTCTTCGACGTTTTTGAGGTAGTACCTTATGCCAATCGCCGTGCCAATTACAAGAAATTCCGTGAGAAGGTTTGGTATGAGGAATGTCATGTAGCCCGGGAAGTGCTGGTAGCTGAACATTTTCAGGAGTGGATATTTCAATAAGAATATCACTAAGAAAATCAGGATGTTTATTAGCCAGAATCTTTTGACCTTGTTTTTGAACAGGAATTCCGGAATCAGCCACAGGTAGCAGATGTAGAACGCAATCAGGAACGGTGCGGAGTGCATCACAGTCCAGTTGAGGTTTCCGAAAGCCGCCATCGTGTTTCCATTGACGAATAGTTCCCACAGTGGCCTGTACATGAGCATCAGAAGCACTCCCAGGCTTGCAAATAAGAGGACTATGTGTTTTTTCATGGTTTGAAGTGGTTTAAGTGGATGTTACTGTGATAGTAGCCTTTGTTTGAAAAAACGGGCGCCGCCTGTTTTTTATTGTGGCGGCTCCCGTTGTCATCATAACATTAGGTTTCTAATCAACTAAAAAATACTTATTCTATCAAACAAAACTTAAAAAATCTTTTTCTTTATTATCTTCTTCCGCCGCCGAAGCCGCCTTGTGCGCCGCCGCCGAATCCGCCCTGGGAACCACCCTGCTGCATTGCGGGGGTGTCGTCGCCAGTCTGTTCTGTGCGCTCGTAGTCGTCGTTGTTGATGGTGTTGCGTGCGCGTTTAACTTGGATCTGCTTGCCGAAGCGGTAGGAAATCGAGAGTCCGAACCTTCCCATGTAGTTTGTCATCTTGCTGCTTGTGGTGTAGCCGATGCCTTTGGTTTCGCTTTCCATGATCATCTTTGTGCCGTTCTGGAGGTCGAGCATTGCGGAGAAGGAGAATGTGAGTTTGTCGTTCAGGAAGCTCCTTTCGAGTGAGAACATGCCCATGTTCATGCCCTTGCTCCAGCCGTTGATGGTCTTGCGCTTTGTGGAAACCATTCCGCCGATGCTGGTCTTGAGTTTGAAGGGGAATGTGTACTGGAAGTTTCCGAAGAAGTTTCCGCTCCATCCGTCGTTAGAGGTCTGCGAAATCGGGTTTTTCATCTCTGAGTATGTCACGGAGGAGTTTGTGAAGAACCTTATGCTCCTGCCGAGTTGGATGCTGTAGTAGATGTTGCCGCTGAATGTGTGGTTCTTTGTGCCGTTTGTGTAGGTGTTGTGCATGAGGTCTTTGTCTTCAGCCCTTACGCTGAATGCTGTCCTCGTAGCTTCGTCGATTGCGTCGGGGTAGAACGACCAGTTTGTGATGCCGTTGTCGCAGGTGTTATAGCGGAGGCTGAGGTTGATGTTCTGCTTCATTGAGAAGTAGCCGTAGCTTACGCCGAAGTTGTGGTATTTCTGGACGTCGAGCGCGGGGTTGCCGAATGATACGGAGGTTACGCTGGAGTAGTCGTGGTAGGGGTTGAGCTGACGCTCGCCCGGACGGCTGATCCTGAGGTTGTATGTGAAGCTCAAGTTCTGCATCATCGAGAGTGCGTAGTTGAGTGTGGCAGAAGGTACGAATGTGTTGTAGTCGATGGAGAAGTCACGGTCGTGGTTGTTCTTGTATTCAACGTTCTGCTTTGTGTACTCGTAACGGATGCCGCCACGGATGCTGAGTTTCGATGAGAGTTTGAGGGATGCCTGAGCGTAGAGAGCGCCGATGTTGTCGTTGTTTGTGGTCTTTACGGTCTGGTCGTCCAAGAGGGTGAGGTTGCCGCCGTTGTTGAGGTATGTGAAGCCGTCGGATTTCTTAGGACGGTAGATGTACTTGCCGCCTGCTTCGATGGTGAGTAAGCTTGATACAGGAGCGGAGTAGTCAATCTGGAAAGTGTGTTCTGCACTTGTGGTCTTGTTGTCGGTCTTGCGGCCGGTGTAGTCAACGCCGTAGCCTTGGTCTTTGCCTTGTACTTGGGGGTTGAGTGAGAGGCTGTTGTTGTTGCTGCTGTTGCCCCACATCTTGTAGGAGAAAGTAAGGTTTTTCTCAGCGTTGCCGCCGAAGAGGTGCTGAAAATCGACGCCGAAGTTGTATGAGCTGAACTTCATTTCGGATTCGGAAGTCATGACGTTTGTGAAGTCGCTGCCGCCAAACAAAGTCTTGATGGTCTGCTTTGAGTCGCTTTCGTTGCCGAAGCTTGTGAGGCCGCCGGAGATTGCGATGAGGTTGCTCTTGTCGATTTCGTAGCTTGCCTCTACGCCGATGTTTGCAAAGTGTGTGTTGCCGTCGTTTTCCATGTCGTTGATTGTGGAGCTTCTCGGAGCGTCGCCTTCTTGGATGCCGTTGCTCTGGATTTGTTCGCTGTGCATGTCCATTTCAGATTTGCCGGTAGAGCCGTTCACCCTGATTGTGGATGCAAATTTGCCGCTCTGTACGGAGATGCCTGCGCCTGCGCCCTGCTGACGGTTTGTGACGTTTACATTCACGTTTCCTGCAATCTGGTTTACTTTCGACTGGGTGTCTGTGATGAGGTTGATGATGCCGCCTGCGCCTTCAGCGTCGAATTTTGAACCCGGGTCTGTGATGACCTCGATGTTCTTTACGGAGGATGCGGGCATTGCTTTGAGCATTTCGGTCGGGTTGTCGGAGAGCATGGTGTTCTTACGTCCGTTCATATATACCATGAAGCTGGAGTTGCCGTTGATGGAGATGTTGTCCTCGCCATCCACTGTCACCATTGGCACTTTGCGGAGCATGTCGAGCACTGTTGCGGTCTTGTTGTCGGGGTCGCCTTCGGCGTTGTACTTGATTTTGCCTGCTTCAGCGGAAACGAGTGCTTTCTGTGCTACGACTTCTACTGTGCCGAGAGTGTCGATTGCTTCCTTCATCTTGAGTTTGCCGAGGTCGATTACTTTTTCGCCCTTGACGTTGATGTTGCGGATGATGGGTTGCTTTCCTGTTGAGCGGATTGTCATCACGTAGCTGCCGTTGTTTTTGATGACGCCGGAGAATGAGCCGTCCACTTCTGTGATGCCGGTCATTGCGAAGTTTGTAGCGTCGCCGGGCTTGTTAACTGCCACTGTTGCGAAAGGCACACCTTCCTTAGAGAGGGAGTCGATGACGACGCCCTTCACTGTTGTCTGTGCAAACGCTGTGTTTGCTATCACTGCGATCATCGCTGCGAAGATGATTTTGTAAATTGTTTTCATGGTTTTTATATTTTATGCGTTATTGATTCAGTTTTTGTTTTGATTACGATGCAAAGATATAGCGGAAAAATGCGAGATTTTTTTTTTTTCGACAGAACCCCCCGTTTTTTTAGACGAAATGGGTCGGTATTCGATGAAAATGTTGTTTTGTTCGATGAATTTGCAAGGATTTCGACGAAAATATTTATCTTTGTGGTGTCAAAAATGAACACATATTTTATCTGTATGCCATGAAAGTAATAATATCTACAATCTTGTTGATTGTCATTAATTGTATTGACGCAAAGTGTCAAATACAGGAACAAATTATGCGTTTGTATTCGCATGATTGCCAAGAGCAATACATGCCTCATGTTATGAGCATGATAGAAGAATCTCTTATGCAAACGTATCGTACCTCCGACATGAATCTGATTCCGTTCAAAATAGAGAATGATCATAAGATTCCGTTAGTTTCCATATTGTTTCAAAATGTGGACGAAACACATTTTGAAACAATAATAGATAGCTGTGTAGTATATACGATTGCTTTTGCCGATTCTAAAGACAATCTTAAATACATTGCAAGTTTCAATTGCGGATTGTCAGATGTCATGAACTTCTCTAAAAAGAAAAAGAAAGTGTATAAAAAAGTGATGAAACAGAATCCTGATGCATTGCTATATTGTCGTTCATTTATTGATATTTGCTTGGAGAATGGTTGCTTGGAGAATGATTTATTGTATCTGAAAAATAACACCATATATTATTATGATGAAAAGCCTGTTACAATTACAGACTTTATTAGTAGCCTGCCTGCGGACAAGAAGAAGTATCTGAATTTGGTACCGGTTCCATTTTTATATGTGGTTCGACATCCAGAGCTTTATAGGAAAACTACATATAGAAATACAAGCGACACTATTCCAGCAAATGAAAATATGTTTAAAATGTTGGAAAATTAGTTTGTAATTTGTGACACGAAATCCTCCATCCCCCGCGATGAAGGATATGAAGATGTATCCGCCGTATGAAGAAGTAATTAAACAGGAGAAAGGACTATGAAGAAGTGTTGTTCCCATATATTTGTTCTTTTGCTTTTGCTTTGTCTGTCTAAGACGTTGACAGCACAGACAGTAAGCGAAGACATTCTTTTCTTTGAATTGTTCCCAAAAGAAGAACAAATATCTTTGGATTCTACCGCTGCTGCCAAGTGGCCATACGGGAATAATTTCAAACATGAATATCTCAACACAAAGAAACATAATCTTTTGTTTTCATACGTTGCTGAATGTTCTGGGCTGCCGTGTTTGGGCATCAATTGTTTCATAAAGAATGGTGACAGATGGTATCTGGTGGCGTATGCACATACGGTAACAGACGAAATCAACACAATAACTGCGCATTACGATGGAAACAATGATAAAATTGTGTTTGATGTTGTGTCTAATACGTTGGGAGATATAAATCTTGATTTTTTGTTAAATAATAAATTCAATATCAGCGATGGTCGCCCAAAAGTTTTATCCATAATTGATTCAGTCGCGTATATATTTGATGTATGCAATCATATCAAATTCAAAGCTGATATGGACATTGATTTTAATTATTCGTCAAATTGCATATCTGAGAACAATGAAAACCTGTCGAATCAACTATGGCATTACAGTAAAAAACTCAAAAAAAATATTACAATTGGTTATTTCTGTCCGGTATGGTCTTCTGATGGCTCAAAAATCGTTTGTGAGCAGCGTATTTGCCGTGGCAAAAAATTCAAAAAAACTTTACTGTGCAATATTGTTGAAATGTATGTCGGCACAAGAGTAATAAAAATATTGGGAGAAGGACACAACCCGCAATATTGTCCGTCATCCGACAAATATATTCTTTATCAATATGGTAGTTGGTATCGTATATATGATACCGAATCAAATAAAGGAATCGTCAGATTTCGTACTAACGATGCAAAATGGTTTTGAAGATATTGTTATTTCCCCTTCTTCAAGACCCTGAAAGTGAATGTCTGATATCCCATTAGACCGTTGCCGTCGATGGCTTCCACGATGCCGATGAACTCGGTGTTTATATCAGAGGCGGCGAAGGGGATTTCGGCGGTGCCGTTGTTGTCGGTGATGACTTCGGGTTGCCATTGGAGAAGGTTGCGCGGGTCGGGCATGGGCGATTGTAGGTCGAGAGTGTCGGGCTGGTAGAACTCGCGTTTGGGGTAGTAACCCTGCACCTTTGCAATGCCAGATTGCTCGAGCAGCTCTTTTTCGGTGTATTGCGGACCAGGATAGACGAATCCTCGTCTTGGTTCGTCCACAGGTGCCCAGATGATAAATTCAGGTCCTTTGGCATGTCTGGCTCTCAGTGATTTCGTTGGGTCAGCTTGATATGGTGTAGCGAAGATAGGTACCTCACCGAAATTGTCGGGTTGTACACAAGTTTCCTTAATTTCTATTAGTTGATATTTTTCTCCGCGTTTTGGTATGCGCCTTTTTCCATAATAAGCCTCCATCGGACTGTCTTTCGGGTGATGCGAATAGCCTTTATAATCGTTGAGAAATGGCATAATGGTGTCGCAGTCACAAACCCATTCGCCGCTTTTCAATACCGCCAAACTGTCAAGATAACCCGTCTCTTTGTCGCGATATATTACACCTCGCTTGTCTGTTACAACCACCTCTTTTATAAGAATTACATTTTCGTCTAACTTGATTCGTTCTGAATTGTTGGTTTGATTTAGGTGATTATCAACAATATAGTGCGGCAGGTTGTGCCGGTATTCATTGATAGTGTCAAACATATTTTCAACATGAAATTTTGCTTTGTATTTATCCTCCAACAAGTCGTTTAAATAGATATTCCCGGGGGTGTGGTACATCAGTAGAGGGTCGATTGAGAATTTGCCGGTCGTATCAGTCAAGATGACAAAAGATGTATCCACTTGTGGCGCATAACCGCTGATAACCAATGTTTTCATACTAACTTCACGCTGTGTTATCAGCCTTCCGTCCACGCCGTCGGTCAGCAGATAATCGCTTGATGGCGTCTCTTTGTCCCATACATAATTTCTCCATCCTTGAGTCAGCAGCAGAAGGTCTATAGACTGAAGGCGGTTGTCGTTTTTATTGTCGAAATAGTATGCAGGATTAAAAATATTGCCGCGAATCTGTTCCGAAAGGAAGCAGTGGGACAGGATGTTTTCATGTCCAGGCTGATAGAGATACGCCTTGTCGAAAATGCTTATTGCGAGTTCGGACTTGACTGGATTGCCGGAGATGTCGGTTACTTGGAGGCGCACCTTGCCCATGTCGCGGCGGTTGTATTGTTTCTGGTTGGTTGTAGCGGTTATTGTAAGTTGTTGTTCTGGGTTTACATACACCAACCTTTCGGCGACTGGGCGTTCTTGGGCGTCAAATAGTGTGATTTCGACAATGCCTTGAAGTGAGAAAAACTCTGCCGGAATTTTCACAATCTGCTGCCCTTCGACAATGCCTTTTGCCGAGCTGCGCACAATTCCATTCTGTTTGGCTGTTATCGAGAAGTTTTGAGGGGCTTTTTCGGACGATG
>JAGCRY010000142.1 GCA_017964465.1 Bacteroidales bacterium
TGCAATCTACAAGGTCTCCACCAAAAACATCTTCAAGAGTGCGACCACGGTAGAAGAAATCATCCACGAGTTCAACGCCCGTATCCTCTACATCGAATCCGAGTACGTAGTAATCGAAAAGACCGGCTACTACAAGGAGACTCAACTCCTCTGCGACAAACTCCGTCCCTACGGACTCCTGGAATTTGCCCGCTCTGGCCGTGTGGCAGTCTCCAAGAAGAACGAGGAACTCGAAAACTACATCGCCGAACTCAACAAGGCGGTGGAGGAATCCAACGAAATCCGCAGATGGAAGCTCCGCAAAAGGGCTGAATAATTATCAAAGACTTATGGCTGATTATTACACCATAATCAGCCATAAGTCTTTTTTGTATTTCTTTTTTCCACCCCTTCAAATCCCCTAACCTTCAACAATATACAAAAAAAATAATAAAAACTCGAAAAAATTACACCATAAAAACTTGAAATACAAAAAAAACAACTTATATTTGCAGTGTGGAACGGTGTAGTTTTGCACGGCTCCATCAACACTACTACGCTACATAATCACTTTTTAATCAAAACATAATATGTACCTATTAGGATTTGACATCGGAAGTTCCTCAGTGAAGGTATCGCTGATCAACACAAACTCGGGAAACTGTGAAGCATCTGTATTCTACCCGAAACAGGAGATGAAAATCATCGCCAAAAAACCGGGCTTGGCAGAGCAAGAACCCGAAGAATGGTGGAAAAACGCCAAAATGGCCCTCGCGGAAGTAATGACCGCGTCGATGGTCCCCGCATCCGAAATAAAGGGCATCGGTATTTCGTATCAAATGCACGGCCTCGTGGCTGTCGATAAAAACCAAAAGCCGCTGCGCCCCGCCATCATCTGGTGTGACTCTCGCGCAACTGGAATCGGTGCAAAAGCACTTGCTGAAATCGGCAACGACCAGTGTCTCAGCCACCTCCTCAACTCGCCAGGCAACTTCACCGCTTCAAAACTCAAATGGGTGAAGGACAACGAACCTGACATCTATAGCCAAATCTACAAGATAATGCTCCCAGGCGACTATATCGCCATGAAACTCACTGGTAAAATCAATACCACAATGAGCGGTCTTTCCGAAGGCATGTTCTGGGACTTCAAAGAAAAGAAAGTTGCAAAATTCCTCCTCGACTACTACGGATTCGACGAGAGCCTACTGCCCGAAATTGTTCCCACATTCTCGGTACAAGGCGAACTCAGCACGGAAGCCGCAAAGGAACTCGGTCTCGTAGCCGGCATTCCTATCAGCTACCGCGCAGGCGACCAGCCCAACAACGCACTTTCGCTCAACGTACTCAATCCGGGCGAAATCGCTGCAACGGGCGGTACATCGGGCGTCGTATATGGCATCTCCGAAGAAGTTAAATACGACCCGCTTTCAAGGGTCAACACCTTCGCACACGTAAACCACACTAACGACCTCAACCGCCTCGGCATCCTCCTCTGCATTAACGGCACTGGCATCCTCAACTCTTGGCTCAACAAGCAAGTTGGCGGCGGAATGGTCAAATACTCCGAAATGGACCGCATTGCAGCCGACGTTCCAATCGGGTCCGAAGGCCTCAGCATCATGCCCTTCGGCAACGGTGCGGAGCGCGTTCTCCAAAACGAGAACCCAGGTGCAGCTGTCATGAACCTCAACTTCAACATCCACAAGGCTGCACACCTCTACCGTGCAGGTCAGGAAGGCATCGCATTCGCATTCAAGTATGGCATGGACATCATGAAGTCCATAGGAATCGACTGCAAGGTAATCCGCGCTGGCAAGGCAAACATGTTCTTCTCGTCCGTATTCCGTGAGACGCTCGCCACAACAACTGGTGCCGCAATCGAACTCTTCAACACCGACGGTTCAGTTGGCGCAGCACGCGGCGCAGGTCTCGGCGCAGGCATCTACAAGGATGCAAAGGAAGCCTTTGCAACCCTCAAGAAAGTGGAAGTGACCGAACCCGACACCAAAAACCAGTCGAAATACGACGAGGCTTACGGTGCATGGAAGGAGTACCTCGAGACTATCATCGCAAAAAAGTAAAAAAACTAACTACTAATAAAAATTTCAACAAATTACACATCAAAAATGGCAAAACAGTATTTCGCTAAGATTGAAAAAATCAAGTTTGAAGGCAAGGATTCTACCAATCCTATGGCTTTCCACTACTATGACGAGAAGAAGGTCGTAATGGGCAAGACCATGAAAGAATGGCTCCGTTTCGCAATGGCATGGTGGCACACTCTCTGTGCTGAAGGCGCAGACCAGTTTGGCGGCGGCACAAAGAAGTTCCCCTGGAACGAAGGCAAGGACGCCCTCACCATCGCTAAGCAGAAAGCTGACGCTGGTTTCGAAATCATGGAGAAGCTCGGCATCCCTTATTTCTGCTTCCATGACGTTGACCTCGTAAGCGAAGGCGCATCGGTAGAGGAATACGAAGCTAACATGAAGGAAATCGTTGCATACCTCAAGAAGAAGATGAAGGCAACCGGCATCAAGTTGCTCTGGAGCACCGCCAACGTATTCGGCAACGCACGCTACATGAACGGCGCATCCACAAACCCCGACTTCGACGTTGTTGCTCGCGCTATCGTTCAGATTAAGAACGCTATCGACGCAGGCATCGAACTTGGTGCTGAAAACTACGTATTCTGGGGTGGTCGCGAAGGCTACATGAGCCTCCTCAATACCGACCAGAAGCGTGAAAAAGAGCACATGGCTATGATGCTCGGTCTCGCTCGCGACTACGCCCGCAAGAAAGGTTTCAAGGGCACATTCCTCATCGAGCCCAAACCGATGGAGCCTTCAAAACATCAGTATGACGTTGACACTGAGACTGTTATCGGCTTCCTCCGCGCTCACGGCCTCGACAAGGACTTCAAGGTAAACATCGAAGTTAACCACGCTACCCTCGCTGGTCACACATTCGAGCACGAACTCGCAGTTGCTGTTGACAACAACATGCTCGGTTCTATCGACGCTAACCGCGGTGACTACCAGAACGGCTGGGATACCGACCAGTTCCCCATTGACCAGTACGAACTCACACAGGCATGGATGGAAATCATCCGTGGCGGCGGTCTCGGCACTGGTGGTACAAACTTCGACGCCAAGACCCGTCGTAACTCCACCGACCTCGAGGACATCTTCATCGCTCACATCGCTGGTATGGACGCAATGGCTCGCGCTCTCGAGAACGCTGCCGAACTCCTCGAAAAGTCACCCTACAAGAAGATGAAGGCTTCTCGTTACGCTTCCTTCGACAAGGGCATGGGCAAGAAGTTTGAGGACGGCAAGCTCACATTCGAAGAAGTTTACGAGTACGGCAAGAAGGTTGGCGAACCCAAGCAGACCTCCGGCAAGCAGGAACTCTACGAAGCAATCGTTGCAATGTACGCTAAATAATTTCTGACGTACTGAACAACAAAAATTCAAAACTAATCCCCGGCAGCGGACACGACTTCGCTACCGGGGATTTTTTATGATATGGAACTTGATTTAGTTAAAAAATGCAAAAAAAAATTTTGTTGTTTGAATATTTATGGCTAAATTGCAATGCTATTTAACAATCAACATTTACGACTATGAAAATTCTGAAATTCAAATACTTAATGGTGTTTTTACTGTTGTCGGCAAACGTATTTGCGCAGTCAACATTCTCAAAATATTTCGCCGAAGGACAGGATGCCGAGCGTAACGGCTTTGCATCAAAAGCCATCGAATATTACCAAAAGGCAGAAAAAGCCACAAAAAAGAATTTTGAAAAAAACCGTGTTTGGAAGGCTCTTGCTGACAATTACAAGCAACAGTCGGACTACAATCACGCCATCGACTATTACACTAAACTCCTGACCGTCTATAATGACGAAAACCGAAAAACTGTCCTCCTTAACCTCAGTGACCTGTGGATTCTGACCGGTCAATACCAGAAGGTCATTGACAACCTGAAAGACATGCAAAAGGCGCCAGACGAATCCATACGCCTTACAAACCTCTCATCAGCATACACAAAACTTGGAAAATTCGACGAAGCACTCAAACTTCTCGACGCAGTTTTAATGGACACGAAATCAAAGGCTTACAATATTGCACTCCAAAACAAAGGTTACATTCTATGGGCGCAGAGCCGATTTCAGATGGCTGATTCAATCCTCAAAATCGCTGTCTCCATGTTCAACGAAAACGACTCTAAACGCTACATCTGTTTAGGAAACTTGGCGAAAGTGCAGGCGGAACTCAAAAAATATGACGACGCATTGAAAAACATCGACGCCGCGTTAGACTGGCAGAAGAAAAACCTCGGAGAAAAACACCTCGATTACGTAATCAGTCTGAGGAAAAAGGCTGAAATTCTTCTCGCATCAGGAAAGACGGGCGACGCAACGCGACAGTTCAAGGACTATTTTTATAAAGAGCGCGACTACATTGCAACAAATTTTGCCTTCATGTCAGAAAATGAAAGGCTCAATTTCTGGTACTCCCAAAAACCGCTTGTTGATGAATGTTACATGACAGAAAGCCTCGACCCCGACTTTCTGTTTGACGTTGCAGTTTTCTCAAAGTCGGTTCTTTCGCTTGCAAACGACAACTTTGCGGCTGCGGCGTTCAATGACAACAAAATGAAAGAGGTTTACACTCAAATCATCACCCTAAAATCTGACATGATTGCCGCAAAACCAAGCGAAAGGCCTCTGATTCAAACAAAAATTGACGGGCTCGAAAAACAGTTTGCGGAAATGAACCCGAAGTTCAAGAAGTTTGTATCTGACCTCAAAATTGACCGTCAGAGGGTGTCTCAGTCGCTCAAAAATCCGAATGACGCTGTTGTGGAGTTCATTTATTATAAAAACAATGACGAAATGCGCTATGCCGCCCTCGTCCTCCAAAAGAACGTGCCGGTAAAATTCATCCCGCTATTCTCACAGTCGGAAATTGAGGACCACAAAATCAAAGGCCTCAGCGTAAGTTTGCGCATTAATTCATCCCGCGCATCATACAAGAACGGACTTTTCACAGACACACTGATGAGCGAAAAGATTTGGAAAAAAATTGTGGACTACATGCCATTAAACAGCAATCTCTACTTCGTTCCCGACGGCATTTTCTACAATTTGGGCATCGAATACATGTGTTTTTGGAGGCCTGATTTACATTTTTATAGGCTTACATCGTCGGCAATCATCACAAAAAGTGCAACACGGAAAAACCAAACTGCTTTGATTGCCGGAGGTTTCGATTATAACGACGCATCATCAATTGCCGCCGTGCCGGATTCAATGCCGGACAGGACGGGCAGTATTTTCTTCAATTCAAAAGGCATCCACACAACATGGAAAAACCTTCTCAGCTCAAACGCCGAGGTTGATTCTGTGGCGAAAGTATTGGGTGCGTCAGGCATCGAAGTCACAAAAATCACAGCCGACAAAGGCGCTGAAGACATCCTGAAAAAACAAATGAGCGAAGCAAACATCATACTTTTGTCAACTCACGGTTACTTTTTCAGCACGCCAACCGTCAACAATGAATACGGAATGTCTGACAGTTTTTCAGCTGACTCGTCGATGACGGCGTGCGGACTTGTTTTTTCGGGTGTTAACAAAACATCACAGGACAAACCCGAAAACCAGTTCATAGAGGATGGTTGCCTTACAGGATTTGAAATAAGCACATTAGACCTCTCAAAAGCCGACTTGATTGTGCTTTCGGCATGCAGCACGGGACTTGGGGAAATTTCACTCTCCGGCACATCAGGCATTGTGCGCGGGCTAAAAAAAGCCGGTGCAAATTCGGCGATTGTATCATTATGGGAAGTAAACGACGCCGCGACAAGGCTTCTAATGACCTATTTCTTTGATTTTCTGAACACAGGAATGTCAAAATACGACGCATTCTGCGCCGCACGTGAAAAACTGAAAAACTTCGACGGGACATTAAAAATGACAGTCCAAGAGTTTTCACAGACCCGCATGGCGAACGTGAAGGTCGAAAAAGAATTCAAACCCGATTTCAGCAACCCGTACTTCTGGGCACCATTCGTGCTTATTGACGGAATTTAAGTTAACAACCAACACTGACAACAATGAAAAAAATCATATTAGCATTGGCTCTGATGTCGCCACTCGCAGTCCTCGCGCAGAGCCAGGAATCAAACGACTACTACAATAAAGGTGTTGAACTATACAACGCCGAACAATACGAGGAGGCGATTGGCTACTTGAAAAAAAGCGATTCTCTCGAAAAAAAGGAACTCGCCCCGACCTCGCCGCTCTACAACCGCTCAACACAGGTGATTGCGTCCGCATACAGCAACATTGCGATCGACCATTATAACGCAGGCAATTTCGACGAGGCAATTAAAGTTGGCAACGCCGCATTGTCAATGCAAAAAAATGCACTCGGAGAAGACCATCCCGACTACATTCAGTCGCTCGACAACCTTGCAAACTTCTATTCCGCCACTGGCAACATCTCCGAATCCATACGACTCGGAACAATCGCCATGGAAAAACGCAAAGAAACTCTCGGTGAAAATCATCCCGACTACGCACAGTCTCTCAACAACTTAGCAACCTACAATTATTACATTGGCAAATACGACGAAGCAATACAACTCGGCACAAAGGCTTCAGAAATATGGAAATCCGCGCTCGGCGAAAACGATCCATACTACGCGCAGTCGCTTGGCAACCTCGCCGACTTCTATTCAAAAACCGGCAACTACAACGAGGCTATAAAATTGGGCAAACAGACAATGGAAATCTTCAAACAAGCCTTTGGAGAAAACCACCCAAACTACGCCCAGGCTCTCAGCAATCTTTCTTTATATTACTATGACACAGGCAATTATAAAGAAGCCATCAATCTTGGAACCAAAGCCGCAGACATCAGAAAAGCATCTCTTGGAGATGGTCATCCCGAATATGCACAGTCAATAAGCAACCTTGCGGAATTCAATTCAAAACTCGGCAAATACGACGAAGCGCTCAAGCTTGAAAATCAAGCTTTGGAAATCAAGAAAGCGACGCTCGGCGAAGGCAATCCCGACTACGCAATGGCTTTGAACAACCTCGCCCGCTACAATTCAAACATGGGCAACTACACCGAGGCTATCACGCTTGGGAACAAGGCGACAGACATTCTCAAAAGGACGCTTGGCACAGGACACCCCGACTATGCAATGTCATTGGGCAACCTTGCATCGTTCAATGCTGCAATGGGCGACTACGCCGAAGCAATACATCTTGGCACAACTGCCTCCGAATCCATCAAACAAATTTTCGGCAATGGACATCCAGACTATGCCGCCTCAATAGACAACCTCGCAAGTTACAACAATCAGGCAGGCAACACCTCTGAAGCGATTAAACTTGGTAATTTGGCGATGGAAATCAAAAAACAGACACTCGGCACAAAACATCCCGACTATGCCACTTCGCTCAACAACCTTGCATCATTCCACGCCGCAAACGCGAACTACAATGAAGCGATAAAACTCCAGAATGAAGCCATTGAAATCCGCCGCAACACTCTGGGTCCCAATCATCCCGAATACGCGCAGTCGTTAGCAAACCTTGCGTCATTCTATTCGGCAATCGGAAACTACAACGAAGCAATCCGACTTGGCAAAAGCGCATTGGAAATCCGCAAAAACTCTCTCGGCGAACAGCACCCCGACTATGCGAAATCGCTCCTCAGCCTTGCGGACTTCTATGGCAAGTCGGGCAACAAAGACGAGGCAGCAAAACTGGCGACCATCGCAATGGACATTGACAGGAAAACCCTTGGAGACAACCACCCCGCATACGCAACGTCGCTCAGCAACCTCGCCGTGTATTATTCCGACTTGGGCAACTTCAAGGAGGCAATCAGGCTCGAAAGCATCGCCATGGAAATCGACAGGTATAACTATGGAGAAAACCACCCGAACTACGCCACATCGCTGAGCAACCTCGCCGTATATTACTCCAATGACGGGGACTACACCGTGGCAATCAGGATGGAAACTGCAGCCACCGATATACGCAAGAAGGCACTCGGCGAAGACCACCCACTCTACGCCCGCTCGCTCAACAACCTCGCCGCCTACAACCTCTATGTCGGCAATTATGAAACCGCGTCCCAGCAGCTTCAAAAACGCTATCAACTGACAAACTCATACATTCTGAAGAATTTCTCCACGATGACAGGTCAGGAGCGCACAAATTTCTGGAACATCCATTCGGTATTTTTCAGCAACACACTGCCCTTCGCAGCCTTCAAACATCCAAATCCGACCTCAAATGCACTCGCATACGACGGACAACTGTTTTCAAAAGGACTTCTTCTGAATGCAGAACTCGAAATTCAAAAGCTCATCGAGAAAAGCGGCGACAAAAATTTTGCGGAAAAATTCAATAAAATTCGCAGCGACCGTGCAACGCTCGACCACCTCTATCGAATCACGCCCGAGAAACGGCAGATGAACGCTGACTCACTCGCTTCTGTCATCGAAAAGGAAGAAAAACAACTCGTGGAATCCTCAAAAGAACTCGGCGACTACACCCGCGACCTCGCCATAAACTGGCATGACGTCCAAAACAAACTCTCTGACACAGACATTGCTATTGAGTTTGCGGAATTCATGGACAAGGACAAACAAACCTACGTCGCCTTGGTTCTCACGAAAGCCATGACCGCGCCTGAAATTGTTGAAATTTCGATTGGAAAAATAGATTCGACGACATATTTCACAACTCCAGACCTGTACAACAGTATATGGCAACCTCTACAAAAGTATCTGCAAGGCTTCAAGAATGTATATTTCGCGCCGTGTGGCAAATTCCATAGCATCGCCATCGAATACCTGCCAGACGACACAGGCGAAATTTTTGCAAAAAAATACAACGCCTACCGCCTGACTTCCACACGCGAACTCGCTCTATCAAGGACTGCGAACCCCGAAAAAAAGGCATCTGTCTATGGCGGCATAATCTACAATTTTGCAAAAGGCGACTGGCAAGACCTCAAAGACAGCAAGGATGAAATTGTGGCAGAATTCCGTGACATTCCTGATTTTGAGGATGAAGAGACCCAAAGGGCGGGAATCGGATTTCTGAAAGGTGCACAAATAGAAGCCGAACAAGTCACAGACATACTTCGCGACGGTGAATATCTCGTGGCTGAAGCCAGCGACGTAAACGCCACAGAAGAGAGTTTTAAGAAGCTTTCAGGTACTGGAGTGAAAATCCTCCATATCGCCACACACGGTTTCTATGAGCCTGAAGGCAAGAAAAAAAGTTTTTCAGATTACCTTACCACAGGCAACAAAAACAACAAGGAAGACCTTTCATTGAGCCGTAGCGGACTGTTTCTCGCAGGAGCTGCATCCGCACTCGACCCAAATAAACGCAAAGACATTCCCGACGGTGTGGAAGACGGAATCCTGACAGCCAAGGAAATTTCACGCCTTGATTTCCAAGGACTTGACTTGGTTGTTCTTTCAGCATGTCAGACTGGCTTGGGAGAAATCACAGGCGAAGGCGTTTTCGGACTCCAACGTGGTTTCAAGAAAGCCGGCGCAAAGACAATCATCATGAGCCTTTGGAAGGTGGATGACGCCGCCACAAAAGACTTGATGACAGAGTTCTACAAAAATCTCATGGGCGGAATGTCAAAACGTGAGGCATTCGTGAAATCACAAGAAAATCTCCGCACAAAATACACAAACCCGAAAAAATGGGCGGCGTTCATCATGGTGGACGCTTTGTAAATGGCGTTGAATCGTCAACGTTCCGCAAACCAAAAATATTAAAAACTGAAGCAATGATGAAAAAAATTACATTTATCATTTTGATTTTGAGCGCATTGCCGTTGGGTATCAAGGCTCAAAACGAACAAAGTTCAAGCCTGTCGCCTGACATGGAGGCGTTCAAGGACTATTGTATCCGCGTAGCAAATGCGGCAGTAACTTGTAATACGGACGACCTTTCTTCATGTATCGAAAAATGGGAGCCCGCCGAATATGATGGTGATGGAAACCTTACAAAAGCCGAAAAACTTATCTACAACAATGAGGAACTGGAATATACAGCGTTCAGCGACCTCGTAGACGTGGACGTCTCAAACGAAGAAATATTAGGTATGCACTTTGGATTCCTGCCCGAGGCGGTTGACAACTGGATAACAAACAAATGCGAAGCAGTTGAATTGGCGGACGCAAACATGCTGCGCGGCGACGCTGTAAATTTTGAATACACAGTCCGCGCCTTGAAGCCACAATGCAAGGCAACATACTCAACCCGAAGCGCAGGCGACATAGAGCTGTTTGTTGTCGCGGAAAATGGAGGCAAAATCACTCTCGCCATCCATTCTGTGGAGAAAAAAAATGGTGAAATAACAAACGAAACCACACTCTCCGACCTCAACGGCGGACAGTCGGCTCAACTTGCATGGAGCATGGACAGGAATGGAGACATAGAAATCACCGTCGAAAACCTCACTGAAAAGGAGATTAGTTTCATCATGGTGAAAAAAATGTAGCATTATTATTTGCTGCCCAAGAAAATTGCATTAAATTTGCTGTCAGAAAAGACAAGCAACAATTATTAAGCGTGTATCAACACTAAAACTCATAAAGCGAAATGGATACAACCGTCTTGAAATGTCCGGGCTGCGGCTCGCCACTGCCATACAACGCCTCCATCGGCAAATGGAAATGTGAGGCGTGCGGTAGCGTATATGACGCCATACAGGTAATGCAAATGACGCAGGATTCCGACAAGGACATCGACATCAACAAACAAAAACCACAGACACCACCCACTCCCCCACCCCACATCACAAACGATGTACCAGGTGCACCACCGGTGAGCGACTACAACACAAACGACAGTAACTACGAACCTCAGCCAACCCTCGATGTTTACCGCTGTAAAAACTGCGGCGCGGAGATGGTGGCAGACGAAAACACAGCCTCTACTTTCTGCGTGTATTGTGGCAGCACGTCGATATTGAAGAGCAGGCTCGAAGGCGAATTTCGACCGTCGAGGGTAGTGCCGTTTGCGAAAGAAAAGGAGGACGCTGTCAACGCCTTCAAGAACCTCATGAACACCGAAAATTTCGTTCCAAACGATTTTACCAAGGAATCAAACATAGAGAAAATCACCGGCGTTTACATTCCGTTCTGGTTGTATTCAGGCACGGCGCAGGGTCATTTAAGGGGTCAATTACACCAAGTAACGTCTTGGCGTTCTGGCAATTACCGCTACACAAAGACTGACATCTACGACGTGGAAAGGGCTGGCAACGTGGCATTCACGGGCATACCCGCCGACGGCTCTAAAAAGTTTGACGACGACACGATGGACTCCATAGAGCCATTCGACCTTTCGGGACTCAAACAGTTTAACTACGCCTATCTCTCAAACTATCTCGCTGAGAAATATGACGTAACAGCCGAGGAAGACAGGGAACGCGCCGCCGGACGTATGAAAAACACCATCTACTCTCACCTCAAATCTACTGTTGGCGGTGCTCTCATCGGCGAACAACAACACGTTCAGGAGCAAATCTCCAACGTAGAATACGTGATGTTGCCTGTATATATGCTCAACACGTTCTGGCAAGGCAAGCCCTACATCTTTGCAATGAACGGACAGACCGGCAAACTCGTCGGCGACGTGCCTGTTGACAAGGGCAAGTGGTTCAGGTCGTTCCTGATTACTGCGGCGATATGCTGCGCGATAGCATACTTGGTTGTTAAATTTTTCATTATGTAATTGCCATGACACGAATCATCAATATATTAATAATTGCAATCCTTCTGCCGCTATCAACAATGGCGCAAGACTGGTTGCAAGATGTGGAGCGCACCGCACAAAACCCGCAAATCCACAAACAGGACATCCTCGACCGTATGGCTAACAACCCAGACCGTCGCCAAATAGCCACAGAAGCCGCCCTGCGCACCCCATACGTCAAGCCCGAATACAAGGTGTATGACTTTGCCGGTGTGCTTAGCGATGACAATGTAGAAAACATCAGGACGCGCATTAACGCTATGATTAAGGAAAACCAATTGGATGCAGCGGTGGTTTTCATCAGCGAACCCACCTGGTATGACTTCAACAACGAGGAATTTTGTAAGGATTTCTATGATTACAACGACTTCGGCTGCGGTCCACTGCACGACGGCATCTGTTTCGTCATCAACATTGCGACACACCGTTTCGCGATATTCGACACCGGTCAGCCCACGCAACACAGCGTGGCAGGCAGAAACCTCTCCAAATACGAGACAAATATTTTGCAGCCATATTTCCGCCGCGACGATTATGCGGGCGGCGTTGTGGAATGTATCAGTGAATTTGAAAGAGACTTCCTATACGAACTCTACACCCCGTGGTGGCAACGTCCTGAATATTGGATTGGATTTGGCATAGCATTGCTTATTGCACTTGGCATCACTGCCATCCGCGCCCGCCGCAAATGCAAAATCCA
>JAGCRY010000143.1 GCA_017964465.1 Bacteroidales bacterium
TGTAACGAGAATGAGAGTGCGCTCCGGCTGTGCTGCGTATTGGTTGATGAGTTGCTTGGCGCGGGCTTTGTTGGCGGCGTCGAGACCGTGGAGAGGCTCGTCAAGTATCAGAAGGTCAGGATTTTTAATCATCGTGCGGGCAAGCAATACAAGGCGTTGTTCGCCGTCGGACGTCTGCAAAAACGGTCGCTCCGCCAAATGTCCGATGCCAAAAGTGTCCATTATTTGCTGCGCTTTTTGATATTGCGCGTCGTTGCATTGACGAAAAAGTCCCTGAGTATCAAAAAGTCCCGAAGCAACGACCTTTTTGCATGGCTGATTTTCACGGAAATACAAGTGCATCTCCGCCGAGATGTAGCCGATACGTTTTTTGATGTCCCAAATGCTCTCGCCCGTGCCACGTTTGCGGTCAAAAAGCGAGATGTCCATATTGTAACTCCTTGGATTGTCGGCGGTTACAAGGCTAAGAAGGGTTGATTTGCCGCTGCCATTTGGACCCGAAAGCGACCATTTTTCGCCCTTTTTGATTTGCCAACTGATGCCTTCAAAGAGCGTCCTTGTCGGATATTTGATGGCGACGTTGCGGAGGTCGGCGGCTATCTCAAACTGACGCTCTTCCTTCACGAATGGTTCGGGCAGGCGCAATTCGTTGGCATTATTTTTACTAAAAATCATTTGCTGAAAATCCTTGTCCGTCAAGAATTTAGACTTCTCCATTTTAGGGAAATATTCAAGGTCGCGGCAAGGTATCACGGACTTTGAAATTTCGGGAATGTCCTTCACGTCCGGCACTACAAAAATCATCTGTTGACGGTCGGCGATGTCGGCAAATACTTGATTGAGGACGACGCGAGTTTTGGCATCAAGTCCAATGAAAGGATTGTCGAAGATGACGATTTCGGGCTTTTTGATGAGTATCGTCGCAATCAAAAACCGTCTCAATTCACCCGACGACAACATCAACAATGTTTTCGGGAACAACGGGCGGAGGTGCAGTTTTTCAATCCAAAAATCCTTGTCGTCGCCGGGCAGGTCGGCAATGAGGTTTTCAACAGTTGGGCGGCGGGTGTTTTGGATGGCGTCCCATTCGTTTTCAGTGGCGGAAAATCGTTGTTGATAATACATATTGGCATAATCAGCCATCGTGTATGCCGATTCAAATCCCGCCTTGATTACTTTACCTTTTTGATAATGAACGCCTTCGGGCAAAAACGACAGCCGCATTACTCCCGACCTGACAATCACCTTGCCAGCAATCATTTCGGCGAGTTTGGTCTTGCCCGCACCATTTGCGCCCACAATCGTCGGATGCTCGCCTTCATACACCGTCAGATTTACCTTATTCTTAAAATTGATGCCATAAACAAATGGCTCTGCGTCAATAAGTTCGATAAGTTTATTCATTGTAACAATTTAATTACCAATCTGCATATTTTTCAGAGTATAAAGATACAAGTTTTTACGATTAATTACAACAAAATTCCCAACAAAACAATTATTAGGCGGCGGAATTTGAAGATTTTTGTCAAATTCCGCCGCGCAATAACGGATAAGGCGGCGGAATTTGAAGTTTTTTGTCAAATTCCGCCGCCCTATCCGAATTTGTGAAGCATTATTATATATCCTTCACCAACTTCTTGTCCATAATGTCGCGCATTGCCTTTTCGCCCTCGGCAGCGAGATGGTCGATGTGTTCGAGGTCGCCGGTCATTTGAAGTGGAAAATTATCATCCTCACCGTAACTCTCTATCCGCGAACAAATTGTATCTACATTAATATTTGCAATGTCGATGGCTGGAATGTAAATCGGACTGCCGCCACCATCGTTGCGGAGTTCGGCAAGGAGACCAACATCCTGCAACCGCTGAGCCACGTGCAGAAAAAGTTTTTGGGAGATTTTGAGTTCCTCGCTCCACGTCGTGGCATCCTTGGGCGGCTGGGACTCGGCAAAATTCTTTACAATCTTGGTCATCAACAACATAGAAACCCTTTTCATCATTCTCGGACTAATATTGCCAGCGGAAAGTTCGGTGGAATAATAATTGACATTCTGCACCGAATACGCCACTTCGCAGCCCAACAAAACTATAATCCACGACACTTGAAGCCACACCAAAAACAGCGGCAACGCGGCAAAACTTCCGTAAACCGCGCCGTATTCCGACACACCCACCTGAAACGCCACATACGCCCACTGCCACACCTGAAACACAATGCCAGTGATGACGCCAGCCGAAACCGCCGACTTAAAATTTACCTTTGTATTAGGCATTATCAAATATACAAGCGTAAACACAATCGCCATCAACAAATACGGCAATACCTTGATAATCACCGTCAAAACCGGCGAAAGATAATCGGCAAAATAATCGCCGAGTTTGGCGCGGATGAAGAACGTGGCACTACTTGCAGTGATTATCAAAATCGGCGAAAAAACCATAATTGTCATATAATCAGTAACTTTGCGGAGGATTGGACGGTTTTTCTTGATGTTCCACATAAAATTGAACGCCTCCTCCACGTGGCTAAGCAACTCAAACACCGAATACAACAACATAATGACTCCGATGCCCGCGATAAGTCCGCCCTTTGCGTTTTCGAGCATCGACGACGCAAAGGAAATCAGATAGTCGGCGGTTTCGGGATTTGCGGCGAAACTATCACGTATTAAGTCAGTTACGATAGTTTCCAACCCAAAACCCTTGGCGAGCGCAAATGCCAACGCGACCACCGGCACCGACGACAACAACGTAAAATACGTCAACGCCGACGCCCTTACCGCGCAACCATTCTCAATAAAACCGCGCACGGCTATTATCAAGATTTTCAATATGTTGAACGCGCTGCGCTTGCGGGTTGACATATTGTCCATATCCGCCCGCCAGATGTCCTTTACCACAAAATCCTTGGCAGCGTTGTATTTGTCAATTAGTTTTGCCATAATTACAATTATTTTCCAAAAACTTTAACGTAATACTCCACAATGTCGTTGACTTCACACGCACCTTGTTTGTCCCTGACATACATTTCGCCGATTACAACTATAATGCTGTCGTTTTCGGCGCGGAAATAGCGTGGAGGATACTCTTTGAACGCCGCCAGATTGGCATTGATGGTATCCTGGATGGCATATTCCAATACAACCCGTCCGTTGCGCGATACAATCAACGTCTTGCTGTCGTTGTCGAATCTTGATTCACAATCCAACAGATAACGCTTTGCACCGTCTATCGGCATTGCGTCGATCAATTCGGCAATTTCCAACAACTCATATTCCGCACTATTGTCATCACCCGAACGGCGATATTTGTTAGTAGTGTACCAATAGGGCCAATCCTCGTATTTGTCAACGAGAGTGTCGCATCGGTGCTGATGCCTAAGGTAATTAAACTCAGAACGCAACATCTCATACTTGGCATTTGCGACGCTGTCCTGCAATATACTTTCGATGTCCACTTCACTGTGGAGCGTCCAAGTGCTGGTATCAAAAACACCAATCTCCTGGGCGTGGCTCACCAAACGCGAATACTGATTCCGCACGCTTATGTTGCTGGCAGAAATTGGCGGTATGCACGTGAAAATCACCATCACAGCCATCAAAACGATGGTCATCAGATTGTAACGGTTGGCGGCAGGGATTTTCAGCATAAACGGGAACACGGTCATCAACACATTGACAATCAACAGATAGACTCGCCATTCGGTGAGACCGTATTCGTTGATGCGGTAGATAGTGCCGACCCACAACAGCACAATAGGCGCTATGGCGATGTAGGCAAAGTTGTCATAAAACCAATTGAAATGACTGTCCTGCACCAACTTATTGAGCAAATTGCCCACCAAAACCAGTCCAATATAAATGCTCACCATATAAGCCACGCCGCCGCGAGGAAGTTCCATCGCAAAGAGGATTTTCAATACATACACCAACAGCACCACCGTGTAAATCACCAATGCGGGCGACACGATGTAATCCATAACTATGCGCAACAGCCGACTCCCGTAATTTTCTTCATTGTTGCTATGCGCCTGCAAATAACAGAATGTCAGAGGCATAATTACAAACCCAATGAAAATATTGACGTGCGCCAATAGATGTTTCAAATCAGCATTAAAAAGGTATATCACCGACCCGATGATGGCGGAAACCATCGCCGACAATATCAGACTAAGCAACCCCGCAGACGCCATCTGTCCAAGCCTGCAAATCACAGTGTTGGCGAATTGACGGTTGTCGTTTTTGGTGAGGTCGGCGGCAAGGACGATGAAA
>JAGCRY010000144.1 GCA_017964465.1 Bacteroidales bacterium
GGCGGCGGCGGTTATCGCGGCGGCGGTTCGCACGGTTCGGGCGGCGGTGGCGGTTTCTTCATACATTTCACTGGAAGTTTTGGCTACGACCTCTTCATCAACATCGTTATATGGTTGATTATCTTGTGGATAAGTGGCAAATTCAAGGGCAATCACGACGATGATTCCGTGAGCAGCACTGCCACTTACGAGAATATCAAGCGCGAGAAGTTGTCGTTGTCGCAGAAACTCGCCAAACTCATCTCCGCCGACAACAATTTTTCCAAGCCGGTGTTTCTCGACTATGCCACAATGCTCTACAATCGCCTTTACCTCACTTACAACAAGCCCGAGGTGGAGGAGATTAAGCCGTTTTTCCTGTCGGAATTGCCAGCATTGGGACACAATCATTTTTCTGAAATTACGATAGGCTCGATAGATATTTCAGACGTTGCCACCAAGGACGATGCAGTGATAATTACCGTGAGCATCGATTCCAATTATACAGTCACCAACATCGACACTGGCAACGCTTACCGCGCCCAAGTGGTTGAGGATTGGTATTTTATGCGCAAGGCTGGTGTCAAGTCGCCTTTGCCTCAGGGTTTTGGCGTCATTAGGTGTACCAATTGCGGCAGTGCGCTCGATTTCAAGGATTCGGGCGTGTGCAGCCATTGTGGTAGCCAAATCAGTTTTGAACAAGGTCAATGGATGGTTTTGCGTGCCAACCGCAAGAAGATGTTGCGCACCTCAACATCCGATATGCTCACCTACGAGGACGAGGAAGGCACAGAATTGCCAACAATCTACGCGCCCACCATCGCGGAAGACGAACAGACATTCATCAAGCATCACAGCAATGTTTACAATAGTTTCAAGATGTTTGAGGATGTGGTCGCAAAGCCTTATTTCCGTGAGATTTACAAGCATTGGTCCGAAAATACTTGGGACAAGGCGCGCCACTTGTTGAGCGAGCGTCAGTGGAACAATTTCAATGAATATCACAATCAACTCGCATCCTACGGCTACACTAATAAACTTGACGACCTCAAAATCACCGAGGTGGAGACCGTCAATTATGATGTAGATTTCAATTACGAGATGATAACGACGAGGATATTTGCCGAATGTCGCGATTACATTATAGATGCCAATGGCAAAGTTGTAGCCGGCAACAGCAACACTCCACGCCAATTCTCGGAGTATTGGACATTTGTGGCGAGTCGCCGTGCAAAATTTGAGCGTACCGACCTCTCCAAATGCCCCTCCTGCGGCGCACCCGTCGATAAGATGGGCGAGGCTGGCGTCTGCGAATATTGCGGCAACAAAATCACCGACGGCAATTTCTCGTGGGTGCTCTTCTCAATCACTCAGGACGAAGTGTACACGGGGTAGTAAAGAGGAGAGAATAAGGATTAAAGAGAAGAGATTAAAGATAATAGATTATTAACAACGAATTAAACGAATTAAAACGAATTTTTACCGGTTTATGTTGTAGAGACGCGATTAATCGCGTCTCTACGAATGGAACGAATACAAAATTCTTGTGAATCATTCGTTTATTTCGTTGTTTAAAAAACAAATATCAATGATTAAAATTAGCGATTTTGACCAGAGTTTCAAGACGAAACTTTATGATGGGGTCAAGAATATAGAGAGCAATTCTGTGGCAGAGGCGGTGGTGATGATTAAGCACCGCTCGGGACATTATTTTGTGTATTCGTTGGCGGCGGCAGGCATTATGTTCGCGTTGTCGATGGCGTATTTTATGTTGTCGCCCATCGAGTACGACCCATATACAATGTTTGTAACGTCGATTGTATTGGCGTTGCTGGTGGGATTGGCGTTCAAGGTATTTCCGGGGCTTTATAGGATTGTGGTGCCAAGGAACATCCGCGAAAAAAATGTTGAAATCTACGCCCGCGCCCTCTTCCAAAAGGCTCAGATGTACAAGACGATAGACCACACGGCGTTCCTCGTTTATTATTCGTTGGTGGAGCACCGTGTGCTTTTTCTTGCCGATTATGGAGTGATGCTCAATACGCCCAAGGAGGAAATCGCGGCTATTGAAAGTATGCTCAATGCAGCCCTCGACGCCAAAGACCCAAAGGCGGCACTCCTCGACGCACTCGCCAAAATCGCGCCCATTATGGCTAAATACCTGCCAATCACCGGCGAAGACATCAACGAGTTGCCCGACGATTTGGACATAGAATTATAGAGGAAAGAGGAAGGATTTTTGAGGAAAGAGGAATGATTAATGAGTAAATCAACAATCAATAAATCAACAAATCAACAAATCAACAAATCATAAATCAACAAATATTATGGCAAAAGCAAGATCTACGGTTGATTTTCAAGTTGGGAAAATTTATCCGTTTGTCATCAACAGGGTCGATAATGACTACTGTGAGTTGTTAGATACGGAGGGTTTCCCGTGTTATTTGCAGGGGACCAACCGTTATAATTTATCAAAAGGACAGCACATCCAGTGCAAAATCCTTGATTACAAGCCGACAGCGAGCCATCCGCGCATTGTGCTCGTGGAGACCGACGACATCGTGAAGCGTGATGTACTTGTGGGCGAAACGTTGATTGGACAGATTCTCAAAGAGATGGACGTCAAGTGGAACACCAAGAGTTTCATCAATATGCTCCTTATGATCGACAGCGGCAATTCATACGAAAGCGAGTGCAACCGTTGGGTGCAGGGTCTTATGGAATCAAAAAGCGACTTGGTGAGCATCAGAAAAGATTGTTTTGACTTTATGGAACTTTCGCGGTTTCTCAAAATGTGCAAAATGACAGACCGTGAGTTTTATCAGCAACGTATCACTTCGCTCCTCGAACTTATGGGCTATTACATCAAGGCGCAGCGGTACAAGGAAAATGGTCAGAGCGAACTTTTTATCGACAGTCTTTTTGAAAAACTCAGTAAGTCGGGCTATGTCTATCACCCCACAAAAAATTTCAACATTATGGCGTGCCTATTCCTCGACGACAACGCGCTTATGGAGGAAAAAGTGCCGCACCTATTCAACATTCTCCGGCAGTGGGAACTCGACCAATGGCTCAAAGAACCGTTCCGTGGTATGTTAATCAAGGTTTTGGAGGTATATGTCAACGAAACCATCTGGAATCTCGACCGCAAGGAAAACAACCGCGAACTCGTCAACAATATCATCCAGGCTCTTTCTATCCAGTTTCTTTTGATTGGCAACCGTCAGGACGTGGAGGACGTGGACATCAGGCTCAATATTTCGCGCCTTTGCGCACTTGCCACATACGTATCCACGCGCTCGCCAAAGGACATCATCAATATGACAATGTCCAATCTTCTCAATTCGCAGAACGTCCGCCCATATTTCCCGTTATTTTCGCTCAGCGACACCGGCAGCGACATTATTCCTTTCTTCATCGACAATGCGGCATCTGTCGCCGACACAAGAATCAAAACTACAAGCACTTTCATTCACGGCAAGGCAAAACTCGTGGTTTCCGACGAGGGCATCGCGCTCTATTCGGGCAACGTGGGCGTCAATTCCAAAGGCGTATTGCCCAAGGATCTCGGCCTCTGGGCTAATATGCAGGTTTATGTCGATAAAAAGACCGTCCGCAACACCCTCGGCCGCCGCACAATGACTGTTTTTGAGGGACTTTGGAGGGACATCGAACAAGAGATTTTCCGCGAGAAGGAGACCACGACCAAAACCGTCGTCACCAAAAGACGCAAACACATGGTCGATGACATTGTAAAAATTATCATCGTAAAAAACATCACATACGGACTTTTCGGCTGCAAAATCGTTGACGAAATCGGCGGCGAGGGCGTTATTTGGGTCGATCAGATTGTGCCTTATTCGGTTGCAATGTTGGAAAGCGACTTCCTCTCCGAGCGTGGCGACAGGCTTGTATTTGAGGCAAAAATCATTGATACTCAGGACGACGGCAGGTTTGTATTCTCGATGCAACAGATAATCAAGGATTTGATTTCCGAAGGTTATTATTCATACGAAGACCGCATCGTTTGCTCCATCGGCAGCGACCAAGTTTACAATGGACGTGTGCCGGCTATTTCACGCGAGGGCATCGGCATTTCGCTCGGCGGCCTCAACAATCTCAACGAGACATTCCGCAAGGGCGATGTTGTGGTTGCCGAATACGAATCGACAGGTATGGGCACATTCCATATCAACGCCAACATCATCGAGCGTTGCGAAAAACAGGATTTTTATTTGCCCGACGCTTTCCGCCATTTGATGCGCTACGTGGCTTTGCCCGACGAGGAAATTTCTGTGGTTCAGGAAGAAGACATTCAGGAGAGCGACAAAATCCTCGACGTTACCTATATGAAAGAAATCATCCGCGCCATCGACCGTATGTCAGCCATCGACAATGAATACATCAAATCCTACAATTATCTCGGATTTGCGCGTATTCTCTGCCTTATGATTGGCTGGGAGCAACAGGCGGCGTATTACAAGGGCAGGATGGATTTGATTGCAATGCTCTATGAATTTGCCGTCAATGACTACGTTGACGAGGCAAAACTCGAACTCCTCGACAACGCCAACGCCGATATGTTCAATAGCAACGCATTGTTGAAGGAGCGTTACGAGCAACTGCGCATCGTAAGTTTCCTCGGCAAGCCGGAGCATCAACAGGAACTTTTGGAACGTTACACCCAAAGCAGCGGTATGCATCAGACCTTGGCATCGCTCGTCTTGGGCTACAACATTATGAAGGCTCAGGGTATGGAGAGCCAGGCAAACGACGTCCACAACAAAATCAAACAGACTCTCCGCCTCAAAGGTTTCGAGAGCCATTTGAAGACGTATGGTAGCGGCGTGGAGACTTTGACTGTGGAATACAAACAGTCGATTGTCTATGTGCCGGAGGATATGAAAAACCCCAACCTCCCGATGCAGACCCGCAACATTCTGCGCGTCATCGCCTCGTTCCTCAATACCAACGGCGGCACGCTCTACCTCGGTGTCAACGATATGGGCGCGGGCGTTGGCCTCGAAAGCGACTTGATGTACGCCGAGTTTAAGGGCGACAAGGACAAGTATCAGCGTTACATCTCCGACAAGATAGCGATGACGTGGAATAATATGATAGCCACCTGCGTAAAGCACATCGACTACGACGCCGACAATCACGACAAGGATGTGCTCATCGTTACCGTAGAGCCTTATCCCTACGGTGTTGAGTACGAAGGCAAATGGTGGGTGAGGACGGCGAGCAGCAAGCGCGGATTGACCCGCGAGGAGTTAGTATGTTACAACAATAACAACCGTCAACTTGCATCCTCCAAATACAAGCCTTTGCCCACTCAGACAGTGGAAAATGAAACAGCCGCGCCCGTAGAGGAAGAACCCACAACAAACGACGCGCCTACGGCGCAGCCGATGTCGATGATGTTTAAATCGTCGGTTACTGCGCCGCCGGAGGTTTCGCAGCCCGCAGTGGAGCAGCCGGACGCCATTCAAAATCGCACTCTCGTAGCATACGAGCGCAAGGAGGACGAACAGCCTTCCACGTTGTCCACGTCAATCCACGCGGAAGATTTGGTGAAGACGAGCCGCATCCGTTTCAACAATCTCGAAGGCAACGACGCGCCTTATCCGATTGCGTTTTTCAAGTTTATGCTCAACGACAATTTCTGCAA
>JAGCRY010000145.1 GCA_017964465.1 Bacteroidales bacterium
AAAAGCGGCTTCGTTGGAAGATTTGGCGATTGTCATTACCGTCAACGAATCCACATATTGCCCCATAACAGCCTCAAATTCAGTGCTATTGGCGTCCTTGCCAATGGAAACGACAGCGATTTTTTTGTCATCCATCGCCCTTAGCGGCAGCAAATCGTTTTTGTTAGAAATCAATGTAACCGCATTTTCAAAAATCTTGCGTTCGAGCGCGGCGGCATACTCCGTATTGAGGTCTTCATAAATATTTTCTATCTTAATTGGCTGATAATCATTGAGTCCCATCTCAAATTTTGCCATCAAAATCTTCCTGCAACGGCGGTCAATCTCCGCCTGCGAGATGCGTCCCGAATTTCGCGCCGCCAACAACGCCTTATAAGCCTTGACCCCGTCGGGCGGCATCAGGAGCATATCAACACCCGCCTCAAACGCCCTCACAGCCACTTCGCCGCCTTCAAACGAGCCACTGACGCCCTTCATTGCAAGCGCATCCGTGAAAACCAAACCTTTGAAACCGAGTTCAGTTTTCAGTAGCCCGTCAATCACGTTTTTGGAAATGCTCGACGGCACTTTGTTGCTGTTTTTTTCCAACGACGGCACAAACAAATGCCCAACCATCACGCCGGGCGCACCATTATTAATAAGGTGTCGGTAAGGCACGAGTTCAAAAGTGTCGAGACGCGCCTTTGTATTGTTGATGACCGGCAACGCCTCGTGAGAATCCACATCGGTATTGCCGTGTCCGGGAAAATGTTTTGCAGTGGTGAAAACGCCGTTCTTCTTCATTCCCAACATCATAGCGCACCCTTTACGCGCCACATTTAGCGGATTGGACCCAAAACTGCGGTTGGCGATGACGGTGTTTGCGGGGTTGTCGTAAATATCGACACTCGGCATAAAATCCATATTGACACCCACGCGGCGGCACTCGCGGCTGATTTCCGCACCGAGTTCGTAGATGATACCATCGTCGGAGATTGCGCCGAGGGCAAGGTTGCGCGGGAATGTCGGCACGCTGTCGAGCCTCATCGAAAGTCCCCATTCGCCGTCCTGAGCAATCATCAGCGGCACTTTGCTCCGCGCCTGAATCCTATTGACAAGAGCCGCCTGACGCGCCGGCCCGCCGTAAAACATTATCACGCCGCCGATATGACAACTGTCGATGTCCTTTTCAAGTTTGTTGAGGATAGCGTCGCCCGGCTTCGTCTTTCCCGTGAGTTCGAGCATTATCAACTGCCCCACCCTCTCGTCGGGAGTCATCGCCGCCATCAACGAATCCACCCAAGGATTCACCTTCGCAGTATCCGCATCATTCACGCACACCGCTCCCCCCGCCTCCTGAAACGGAGCCGTAAAGAACACCGCCAACAGCATCAACGGTATGAAAATCAATGTTTTAAGAATGAATTTCATATAAACAATCAATTACAATGCAGCCGCACGTTTGGGATTAAAAAGTATATTTTTGAGGTTAGCCAAAATACTGTCGAAAACCTTGTCGTGCAGTTTTTCCGAATAATTGGAAAAACCATTGAAAACTTCAATCTTTTCCGCCATTTCGTCCCTGTCTGACTGCAAATGGAGCAACATTGCACTTTCGAGGTTAAACAACGCATCGGCTTTTTGGGCGACTTGTTCTGTAATAGGGATTTCACCCTTTGTCAAGGCTTCCAAATCCGAAACCGAAACATCTAATTTCTCTGCGGCTTCCTCCATTGTAATCCCTGCGAACTCTATTTCGTCCGCAATAAGTTCTCCGGGGTGCGTGGGCAACGCTTTAATATTTTTTTCCATAATGATTGGTAATTTCCAAAAGGTTTAATATTTTGATTCCACAATTGTCTTTGTCCCATTCACATATCAAACGATATTTGTCGTTAAGGCGAATGGAATATTTGTTAATTTGGCTTTTAAGTTCTTCAAAGTTCCACGAATTAGGGAACTTACTCTCGATGCGTTCCAACACATCAATTACTTTCTTAAACTTTTTCAGTATCTCTGACGGCAATCCGTACTGATGAGCCAAATTATTAATATTCAAATCATTAGAAGACATCTGTTTTGCAATGTCTTTTAATTCGTCCGATATTATTTCGTATCTCATAGTGCAAAGATATTTGATTGCTATGATAAAAACAAAAAAATTGCCCCAAATTTTTGTCAAATCAAAAATCCGGGGCAATATTGTGTTGTATGACGGCAATTATGCAAAAGCCGCCGCTCTTACTTTGTCATATCGTGGAGTTGATAGATGTCGCCGCCGGCATTGACGATTTCGCGAGCCGAGAAGTAGAAGAAAATCTCGTTCAAAGCGTTCTCGTCGGAATCCGAACCGTGAACAGCGTTGTGCTGTACGCTCTCAGCGTATTTCTTGCGGATGGTGCCTTCCTCAGCCTTTGCAGGGTCGGTTGCGCCCATAAGTTTGCGCCACTCGGGCACGGCGTTCTCCTTTTCGAGAACGGCAGCGTAGATCGGGCCAGAGGTCATAAAGTCAACAAGTCCCTCAAAGAAGGGCTTGCCCTTGTGTACGTAGTAGAAAGCCTCTGCCTCGTTCCTCGAAAGTTGCAACTTCTTCATTGCAAGAATCTTGAATCCGTGGTCGTGTACATCCAAGAAGATGTTCTGTGCGTAGCCGTTCTTCACTGCATTCGGCTTAATCAGCATCAAAGTATGTTTTCCTGTCATTTTAATTTAGTAATTATATATTTTTTTAGTATCTTTGCATTTTCAAATCGGGTGCAAAGATAACAAATTGTAACGAACTAATAAAGATAAAGATGCAAATATTTTCAAAAAAAAATATTGATGCCGCAAAAGCCGACATCGAAGCCGCCCAAAAGGTGGTAATCACCGCCCACCTCAACCCCGACGGCGACGCGCTCGGCTCTACGTTGGCTCTATATAACTTCCTGAAAGACAAGAAGGAATGTCACGTCGTATATCCCAACAACATCCCCGACACCTTCAAGTGGATGCCCGGATGCGGCGACATCATCATTTGGGACAACGAGCAAGCGCACCAAATCGTTGCGGAGGCGGATTTGCTGTTTCTCCTCGATTTCAACAACGCATCACGAGTCGATAAGATGCAAAAAATCGTGGAGGAATCGTCGGCGGTCAAGATTATGATAGACCACCACCCCAACCCGCAGGAAGGCCTCTGCAAACACGTATTCTCCGACCCCGAGGCGGCCGCCGCGAGCGAACTCGTATTCCTATTCTGCAAGGAGTGCGGCTACAACCTCAGCATCGACTCGGCGCGTTGCCTATACACCGGATTAGTAACCGACACGGGCTGTTTTCAATTCAACTGCACCACGCAGCGCACCTTCAAAGTGGCGGGCGAATTGGCGGCATTTGGATTTGACCGCTCCGAAATCATCCATCATATTTACGACAGTTATTCCGAGGGACGAATGAGGCTTATGGGCTACGTACTTAGCCAAAAGATGGTGGTATTCCCGCAATACCACGCCGCATACATCTCGCTCACCAAGGCGGAGGCAGACCAATTTGACTACCGCGTGGGCGACACCGAAGGCTTTGTAAACCTGCCATTGTGCATACAGGACGTGGAATTTTCAGCGTTCTTTATGGAGAGGGACGGCTTGATACGCTGTTCGTTCAGGAGCAAAGGCGATTTCAAAGTCAATTCCATCGCCGAGCGTTACTTCAACGGCGGAGGCCACGACAACGCCGCCGGCGGCAAGAGTTACAAGCCATTGGAGGAAATCGTACAACGCTTCGTAAGCCTCCTGCCCAAAGTTACCCGACCGCT
>JAGCRY010000007.1 GCA_017964465.1 Bacteroidales bacterium
ATTTTGATTATAATCAATTATTATATTTATATTTGCAATCGCATTAACAACAATAACGACTTACAATTATGAAAAAATCATTTATAATCATTCCTGCCATTGCGCTGTTGGCATCGTGCGGAGGCGGACAACAGACGCAACAAAACACCGACACTGCCGCCAATGGTAGAGACGGTGTGCACACCGTCTCTACAACAGAAACGGAACCAACCCAACCCATCCCCGATTTCCCCAAACCGACCACCAATGTCGCCTACGAGGTCGCACTACTACTCAACCCACAGGCAAAAAAACATCAGCCTGCCGACACAGCCAGCAAGTTGGAATTTTCGTTTGAATTTGAAGACCAAGAGAATTATGACCTTGATCCCGTTGCCACTATCCGCTGTATGAACCACATCGACGGAGGCTACATCGCCATTTACCAAGAGAAGGAAGAAGGCGCACTTGGCGACGGATACACCGAATACGTCGGCAAGTTCGATGTCTATCTCTACAAGGACGGCAAATTGACACCCAAACAAGATTTGCTGCCTAAACCCACTTTCGCAAACTTTGAGGCACAGGACGCGCTTGTAATGATGGGACACGAGCAGGACATTGCCGATTTCATCAGCAAGGGCAACAAATTCACCTACGAATTGGTGGACAACAAAAAAATTGCTGTCTGCACACATTTTGAAAGCAATTATACCACGGTATATTACAATTGGGACGGCAAACAGTTTGTACAGTGCAACGACTGCGAATCCAAACGCTCGTCGCAAATCATCAGCGGCAAAGGTCTCGGCAAAATCTTCTTAGGCAGCGACGCTCCCGGCGACATCAAAGGATTCAAGATGGAAAAATCGGGCAACAAAGTGGTTTACAGCCGTTTGGGCAAGAAATATTTTGAGCTCTCGCTCTCCCAGAACAACAAGATTGACACCATCACGGTACACACGTGGCTTTACTCATTCCCGATGGCAGGTCTGTGGGGCGATAGCTATTACCGCGTGGGAGATGCCCCCGTAGATGATTGTTTTGGCGACGCACAATCCAACCGCACAGACGATTATTTCATCTTCACCAACGGCACTTGGGTGCGCAGGGTGGAGATAGACGGCGGTATGATTGACTTTGTGACCACGCCCAAAGCAATCAAAGGCGTAAAAGGCACGGAAGGCAAAATCATCAAGCACGGTCCTCCGTCATTTGAAGGCAGCGACATCTCCGACTGGGACGAAAAAGTAACCCTCATCAAAATCTACAAAACCGCGCCATTCTGCGAAACCTGCGCCAACAATTCCGACAACGACAACGTCCTCAAAATTCGCAAGATGTACAACGCAATCGCCAACGACCAAAACCTCGCGAAGAAACACATCGAAATCGAAGACCACGAATCTGGCTACCCCTGCGACTACAATTATTACTACAAGGACGGCAACCTCGTGATGGTGGAATTTTCGACGGGCGACGGCACAATGGTAAACAAAAAGATTTACCTCCAGGACGGCTACCCATATTTTTGCTTCTCCGTAACCACCTACCCCGACAACACCAAAAACGAAGAACGCATGTATATGTGCGCCGGAAAAATCTTCAAATTCCTCGACAACAACAAAAAGGAACTCAACGTAAACACCGACGACACCGCCGTAAAAGCACAAACAAGCATCAACACCATATTGACCACCGCCAAAGACAACGAATCTAAGGCAAAATAAACCAATCAACAATGAAAAAAACACAAATCATCATCGCCGCACTTGTGTTGGCATCCTGCGGCAGCGGACAACAGACACAGAACAATAGCGGCAATGTTGCCGACACCGCCACCGCCAATGGTAGAGACGGTGTGCACACCGTCTCCACGACACCGACCGACACCCCCGCCGAATACACCGGCAAGGGCGCATTGCCCGAATTGGTATTCGACAATTTGGAATTTTCCAAAAAGGTTTATGCCAAAGACAGCGACATCCTGCCGATAATCAAGACCGCCAAACGCGTAGTCATTAAAGGCGACAAGATGACCATCTCCGACGGCAAAAACGAAATCCCGCTCCAATTGGATTTGGCGTCGTCGGAAGAAGAGGCGTGGCCCGACAGTTACCGTTGGACATTCAGCACAATTGCCACCAAAGACATTCCCTCATTCACATTTGCAATTGCAAGTGAATATGAGGAGGCGTGCATAGCAAGACACGAAGACCCAAAGACACGTTTCATCAATCTGGAAGCCACCAATCTGTGGACGCTTTCTCCCAAAAACTTCAACTCTTGGGATAATCTCCACCGCAAAATGGCGGCAAAATATCCCTCTGACGAAGAATATCAGCAAGAAATCGACTACATCAACCGCGAAGAACCCGACCCCTCGGATTTTGAAGACTACGACGACAGCGGCGACGACAATGTTTCCACCAATGGCATCATCAATGACGTCGTGAATGATTTGGTGACGTTCTACGACCCGTATGGAATGTTTGAAGGCGAAGAAACGATAAGCGCAGACCGCGTAGCCGCCAACCGCAAGGAAATCAAAATCCTAAGCCCCACGATGGCACAATTTGAGGCGGAAGGCACGGCGGAGACCTTCACCGAGACATTCGCCTGTTACCAGCACAAGAACGGCACGTGGGTGGTGCTGGATTATTTCAAGGACGACACAAGCCCCTTCTGCAAAATGGGCGCATACGAATTTAAAAACGGCAAATTGAATTGGCTGTCCGACTATCTCCCGAAAGACTTCTTGAAAAACGCCTATATCGACGAGTTTGACGCCAATGGATTTGTGATTGTGCGCGACACCCCCGAAGGCAATGTCGATGAAATATATTACAAATGGAACGGCGAAAAGTTCGTGGAATAACAAATCAATAAAAAACCATTACATTATGAAAAAATCACTCCTAATCATCCCCGCCATTGCGCTCTTGGCAGCCTGCGGAGGATCGCAGAATCAGAACAATGGCACGGCAACCGACACCACCGCCGACGGCGGAGACGGATGACCGTCCGTCTCTACGACGACGACCGACGCCGACATACCTTTCTCGATGGAGAACGTTTTGGCGGCTCTCGGCGGCGACATCAACTCCTCGTCTCACGATTTTGTGGAAGATGAAAATTTGGCGTATTTTCAGAGAGGCGAAAATGTTTACACAGAACATTTTGTCAAGGCGTACCCAATCGCCGACAACGCCTACCACATCGTAGAAACGTTTACCCTCGTTGAGGGTCTAAACGAGGCAGATTATGAAGGTGAAATTCATTACATCAAAGAATACATCTACAAAAACGGCAAAGCGACAGAAGTGGAATTGCAGGCAGAATTGAAACCATTTGCCACCAAATACGCCACCGATTTTTCCAAAGACATTCTGAAAATCCTCAACGGCACAGAAACTGTCAAAGAGTTCAAATGGGACGGCACCAAATTCGTTGCACAACAAGAACTCTTCGCATACGAAATTCTCAAACGCATCGTAACCGACAAAAAGGAGTTTGACAGAATCTCCAACGGTTTTGAAACAGAAGGCATCATGAGCGTAGCCGACAGAGCACTCACACGCGAGGAATGGGGCACCTTGTCTCACTTGGAATTTATCTACCACGAAGACGACATGTATCCCGAGTCTGGCTATTTGGACTGTTTCCCGATTAAAACGGGCGGCTACTTCGCATTGTTCCGCACAATGTCGGAGGGCGACTATGAGCATTGGACTTACACACCCTACATCTACAAAAACGGCGTCCTCTCCGACGGCAAAAGTATGATGCCCGTCCCCGGCATCAACGACTACTATGCCAACGCCGCACAATTCCCAAAGGAAGCCGCCAAGGTATTGTCGAATGTAATGGAATCCCCCGAATACAGTTTTGATATGGGAGATGAAGACAGGTACAACTGCGACGCCAGCAAAATCACTCTCACCGTTAGGTTTGAGGCGTGGGAACTCGACGAGCGCGGCGGTGTGCTGCCCGCACCACTCAAAGGATTCCAACGAAAAGAAGACCGTTTTTTCCCAACCATCGACTACCATTGGGACGGAGAAAAATTTGCCCGCGACCCAAAAGACAAGCCACTGAAAGAGAATTTGCAGTATTTTGAACCCGTTCCGGCAGAATGGAAATCGGCTGTGGCATATCAGGTCGCCCAAAAACTCGGATTGAACTTCCCCAACCAGGAACTCGAAAACCCCAATCAATTCCGTATGTGGGAAGACGAGTTTGACCCACCGCTGTACTTTGTTTATTGCTTTCCATATACCAACGGAGGGTATTTGGCTCTTTACGGCGAGGGTGTCCATAGTCTGCAAGATTACAAGGCGTATGTATTCAAAGACGGCGAAGTGAAGGAGACCGATTTCAAATTCCCCGGCTGCCCGCTGTCAGACTTGCTCAACAGCGAGAAAATCCAAGGCCTCGACAACGAAATAAAACTCCTCGAAGAGATTTACGCCAAGAATCCTACGCTTTTGGTGGAGTACTTAATACACACTGACACACAGGAGATAGAAGCCAAATACCAAATTTCACACGATACCGACCTTCCAAACGAAACGCGCGACAAACTGTGGAGCATTGGCAAATATAACGACCTGCCCAAATTCAAATGGAACGGCGAAAATTTCGTGAAAGAATAATTCGGCGAATTACAATTAAAACTAATTTCTATGAAAAAATCATTGCTAATCATCCCCGCCATTGCGCTCTTGGCAGCCTGCGGAGGAGGAAACACAAATCAGAACAATGGCACGGCAACCGACACCATCGCCAATGGCGGAGACGGACGGCCGTCCGTCTCTACGACGACAACGGAACCAACCGAACCCGATGAACTGACGCTCTTAACCTGTGAATTGTTGAAATTCGTCAAGCATCAAACCGACGGCATGAGGCTCAAAGACGAACCAGACACGGCTTTCAATGTCAATAACATCACCGACTACCCTCGTTATACACAGGATTCGCCCGACCCCGCGACTTCGCGAAAGGACTCTTCGAGGTTCTACGTACATTTGGACGGCGGATTCGACAATGTTTGGGAGTTTACCTACAAAAAACGCAAAAGCGGCGGATTTTGGGTGCTTGTGCATTTGAACAGTCTCAGCGGTGACTATCCCGATTGCGAAAGAAACGAATACATGGGAATATACTATGTTGACGGACGCAAAGACTTAGCGTTTTATGGCAAAGGCGACACCGACTACGCACTGCCACAACCCTCCGTAACAGATTTCTACGCCAATTCCGACAAATTTCCTGAGAACGTTGTAGAATGGATGAAAGACAGTCAAAAAACAAAATTGGAATACTCCATTGTCAACGACAAAATAGAGGTTACACTCAATCCATATCAGCAAATCGTGTACGCCAACGATGATTATGAGGAAATCATTGACGTCCTGCCCAAAAACATGATTGGTTTTGAGAAGAAAAAAGACCCGAAATTCCCCACAATCACATACGTATGGAACGGTGATGGCTATGTCATAGACCCCAAGTACAAACCGCTGAAAGAAGATTTGAAGTATTTTGAAGGCAACGACGAAAAATTCTCTCAATCAGGCAAATACCCAATCCAACTGTACGCCGTGCGCGACGATGACCAAATATCCACTGCCGACATCAACGGCGACGGCATAGAAGATTTGGTAATCAACGACAACGACTACAAGGAGTTTGCCGTGTATTTCAAGGACAAAAAAGGCGTTTACAACCGTCAGATGATTGGCAAACGTCCACCGGAAGACGACGATGAAGGCGAATTGACGGCAAGCGCGGACAAAGGAGGTATTAACGTTTTTGCATTCTATGAATCCGAAAAAACTTATGACTTCCGCTACGAAAAAGGCGATTTTTATCTCCACAAGTATTCCCAATCAATGGAATGGCCCGACGACGGCGGCAGCGAATATTACGAAATCGACTTTGTAAAACACAAGGTAATCGACAACGACACCACATATTCCGTCCCCGCATACCCGTTGAAAAAAATTGCCGACGTGCCGCTTGGATGGTGGACTATCACCGAGATATACATGGGCTGCGACATGACCGAAATTTGGAAACAAATAGATCGCCGCCCCGACGACGAGGAAGGCGGCAAAGAATTGAAATACAGCCTCAACAATCTCGAATATGGCATTGATGTCAACGACGGACACTGCACACGCGAACTCACAGTGCATTGTTACGAACTCAAAAACCAAAAAAACGGCTACCTTGTTGTGGATGTCTATGGATTGATGTGCGAAACGCAATCTGGCACATACAATCTTTCTGAAAACACCATCACTCAATACATCTTCAAGGACGGCAAACTCACCAAAACCGAATTGCAGGACGAATTGAAACCATACAGCAAAGACGGCTACCAAACCGTTTTTGAAAACGTAATGGGCTACGGATACGACGGCTACAAACTCCACTTCCTGTCAAGCGGCGGCGACGAGACCATTTTCGTTTGGAATGGAGAAAAGTTTGAGAAAAAATAATTTTCTCGTTATTAATGAAATAATTATTACATTTACGGTGAATTACAATTTAAGACAAATCTTTATGAAAAAACAACTCGCAATCATTGCCCTTGCTGCACTTGCATTATCATCGTGCGGCAACAAAACACAACAAAACGGCGGAAACCAAACCGATACCACCGCCAATAATGGTACAGACGATGTGCACACCGTCTCTACAACGCCCACAACCAAACCCATTGTTACCAAGGATACCGTAATAATCGACATTTGGAAAGCATATCTCCGAGGCGGTTGGTTTGGTATCGACGCTTCGCCCGAAGACCTTATAAGTACTTATATTCCAATGCTTAATGTGCAATCACCCACAGTAGCATCGTTTACAATGGACGGCGAATTTTGGGAAACCCACACCATTGTTTGTTACCCTCTCAAAAATGGTGATTATTATGCACTTTGGTATCTTGAAAGTGAGGACGACCCCGACGGCGGTCCTGCATCTTTTCAACTGCAACCTTTTATCTACAACAACGGAACTTTGACCCTTGCCGAAAATCAGTTTCCGCCCTTCGACGACAACTACGTGATGCAGCAAAACAAAGAAATGATGTGGCTCGAACCCGACGTTTCGCTCTCCAATTTCACCACAGACGGATTTACACTCAACCTCGGAGATGACGAACATACCAAGTATAAATGGAATGGGGAAAAATTTGTAAAGAATTAATAACTATAAATTAAACCATTTTAATGATGAAAATCAAACACTTACCCATTGCTCTTGCCGCCCTGATGCTCTGTGCTTGCGGTGGAGCAAATCAAAATCAAAACCAAAACCAAAACAGCGGCAACAATACCGATCCGGTGCCTGCCCAAACCGAACCATACGACCTTGCTTTTTTTAATCTCAAAGGCAATGTAAAGAAAATGAACAATTCCGTTGAGTTCAACAAAAGCGGAGTAATCACCAGTGTAGATGGCTACAATCCATTTGAATTAGAAGAACCTCAACGCTCGTACAACGAAGAAACCGGCGATTTTACCGACTTAGAAAAATGGACTCGCGACGGCAAAGGACGCATCATCAGTCAACGTGCTTGGGAGTATGAGCAAATCTACGTTTGGGAAGGCTCGCAAATTATCCGCGACACCACCTACTGCGAAGGTCAGGTTTGGCTCACCACTTACGAATACGATAAAGATGACCTTTTGGTAAAAAACACAACCGTAATGTGCGAAGACAACGGCAAATTTGAATTTGAACCCTGTGGCATTATTGAATTTACCTACAAAGAATTCGATAGTCACAACAATTGGACAAAATGCATCGTCAAAAAAACCGACCAAGTATCCAACGAGGTATCTGACGATGAAGTAACAAGGACAATTGAATATTGGTAAAACAATAACTATAAAACCGTTATAATAATGAAAATCAAACATTTATCAATTGTAATCCCCGCGATAGCGATATTGGCATCGTGCGGCATTTCGGCAAAAGCCCAAACTTTTAAGCCATCGGGCAAAACTGCCGAACAACTCTCTACCGAAGAGATAACCAACAAAGCCGAAGGCGACTTCAACAAAGATGGCGTAAAAGATTTGTTCATAAGCAACAACAGCGGCAGCGCATTTTATTTCGGCAAGGCGGGCGGCGGCTACAATCTTTTCCTCGATTCCGATATGCCGGTAGGCAGCGAATCTAAACTCTCTGTTACCGACAAAGGCGTGCTCAGAATCCAAACTGCGAAATCTGATGTGTTCCTATTCCGCTATCAAGATAATGCCTTTGTGCTTATCGGCGGCAAATACGGCAATGAATCGTACAATTTTCTCACCAACAAAAAGGTAGAAACCAGTGGCTCAGGCTCAGAAACATACGATATGCCCAAACATCCGCCGTTTAAGTTCGGTTGGTTTCCGCTCGATTGGAATGTCACACAAGAAGTTTACACTCAG